>JAUXIH010000070.1 GCA_030621105.1 Dehalococcoidia bacterium
CTGGAAATGATAAGTCTCTTCCAATACAAGATGAGCCTGAGAGATTCAGACAACTCGTTTATGATTGGGATATGCTGCTAATCATGAACGACGGACAATTACAGACGGTAGGGCAAGTAAGGCAATTTTTGGAGGGGAGTAAGGTTGTAGTGGGGTTCAAAGGTTCATCTGCTGAAGCAAGGACAATCATACAATGGTAAGGTAAAGTAAAATCAAAAGAGCGGGATGCCACTTGCCCGATTACAGCTGAGGCTACCCACACGGGAGGGGGAGGTAAATATTTAAACTAGCGGGAAGAAAAGAGCTAAACCCCTAGTACCTCAGTTTCCCCTGGCAGAGCCCGCCGCACCATGAATTAATTAATAATCTTAACCTCTCCACTGGGTTTTTCAGTATCTCTTTATAAACTTACACCCTGTAAAGCTCCGGCCTTCTATCTTCAAAGAGGGTCACTATCTCTCTCCACTTCTCTTGCCGGGCGAGGTCGATTTCCGCTACCTTTAAGCCTTCTTCCTCTCCAAATTCGGCGAGTATATTTCCCGCATAATCTATTATCTTGCTATGTCCGTAGTATTCCTCACCAATCTGACCTGAAGCAAATATAAACACCTCGTTTTCCAAGGCCCTGGCAGGTAGGAGAATATCCCAGGTAGCCCCAGCCATTTTCGGCCAAGCGGCAGAGAGAAGTATGATTTGAGCACCTTTCAAGGTCAGAGTTCTAGTTACCTCGGGGAAATTCAGGTCATAACATATGCTAAGGCCAATTTTACCTAGGTCAGTATCTACCACTTTTAGTTCGTTTCCCTTTATTACAAAATCCTCTTCTCTAATTTCCTTCAAGTGATAAAGGTGAGTCTTGTAGTAGACAGAGGTTTCTCCCCTTGGAGAAATGAGAAGAAGAGCATTTACCAATTTATTTTCCTCAATTTTAAAGAAGCCCCCACAAGCGATATAAAGCCCCTTTCCAGCTTTTCTTTTCAATTCTTCCACCCAGGGAGAAGAAAAATCAGGAGCCAATTCTAATGCTAAGGAGAGAGCTTCATCTCTACTCCTAGTCTGATCCATTATGAAATAGCCGAGATTTATGCCTTCAGGAATGAGTAGCATATCCGCCTTCTGCTGTATCGCTTCTTCAGCTAAAGATAGAACCTTTTCTTCGTTCTCTCCTTTAGCAAAGTAAGGGGCTTTCACTTGAACTATAGCCACTCTCACTATTCTGGTAACCTCCTCCCTAACATTATCGATTAGCTGCCTCTGTGTTCTCTGCTTTTAGAAAAGGCCTCCTTCGACCTTTTTAGATGGGCCAATAAGGCCTTCTCTGCTTCCTCAGGATTTCCTGCTTTTAACGCTTCGAGGATTCCTTCGTAATCTTCAATAAATAAAGGGATGTTTTCGGGGGTGCGGATGGCAGTTATCCTTATCCTTTCCAGTTGGTCATCAAGGGTTTTTAACACTCTTATCATTTTTTGATTCCCAAACTTCTCAATGAGGAGGTAGTGAAAATCTCGCGAAGGTTTGGCATAGGATTGGATATCACTGATATTGTATGCTTCCCGCATTGCTTCTAAAAGGGCTTCCCCTTTTAGTAAATCTTCTGCAGAAAAGTTCAGAGCAGCTTTTTTTGCCGCTGCCCCCTCTAGGAGTTCCCTAAGCTCGAAAATATCCCTCACATCCTGATCATCAATTCCGGCTACGCGAGCTCCCCTAAAACGAGTAATTTCGACGAAACCTTCCTGTTCCAGCCGAGCCAGAGCTCCTTTTACTGGAGTTGCACTAATTCCTAGTTCCTTGGCTAGCGCCACTTCTCTCAGCCTTTCTCCGGGCTCCAACTTTAGAGAGATTATGGCTTCTTTTATAATTTTATAAGCCTGTCCCGCTAGAGAACGGCTTGAAATACTACCTAGCTTGCTTCTTTTGTTGCCCTTCATTTTTGTGCCTCTTGCCTACGATAATCTTCTCCCTGGTCATGGGTAAATCCCTTATTCTTACACCAACTGCATTATAGACAGCATTCGCAATTGCAGGCGCAGTCGGTGTCATTTGGGTTTCGCCTGTACCCTTGGCACCATATGGACCATCTTTATGTGGAGCTATAACTATTGAGACCTTAACATTATCTATCTTGGGCATATTTGAGGCTGAAGCCACTTTATAATCTCGAAAATTAGGGTTGAGCACTTTCCCTCTATCTAGCACTACTTCTTCCCATAAAGCACTGCTCAACCCCATACTCACCCCCCCCTCTATCTGTTGCTCACACATTTTGGGATTTAATGGATAGCCTACGTCAGTAGCAGCCGCAATTCTTTCTACTTTAATCTCACCTGTCTCTGTATTAACCAGTACCTCAACAGCTTGAGCTGCATACCCATAGAAAGCAGTTAGCCTACCCCCTTGTCGAGCAATATCAGAGGGAATTTGCGCGGTCAAAGGATCTGACGGGGCCGCCGGTGTGACCGAGACAGCCTTACCCACTACCTCGCCTTTTTTCTCTACATAGTTTCCAAACTCGCCAGGCAAGAGTTCCCTCTCCGCAGTGAAAAGCTCCTTTATATCTATAGCTTTGGAGCGTTCTGAACGGACATAGATCTTCCCATCTTTAATATCCATATCTTCCGGCGGAGCCTGCAGTTTCTGAGTAGCAATCTCACATAATTGGCGCTTGGCGTCCTGACAAGCCAAACGTACAGCGTTGCCTAAGTTGAATGTCGACCGCTGGGAAGTAGAACCTCGAGAAAAATAGGGTGTGAAGTTAGTGTCTCCCCACACCACCTTAACTCTATCCATAGAAACTCCAAACTCTTCCGCAGCAATCTGAGCCAGTACGGTTATACAGCCTTGTCCCATCTCGTCGGCACTTTCACGTACTTCAATCGTTCCATCCTCTAATACCTTGACGACACCTACAGCAGCAGTTGGTGCCATACTGTATTTATTGCCAAGAGCTAGGCCCTTACCTCTTTTCCAACTACCTTTTTCCTGCTTTGTATTCTTATCCCACTCTATTAAGTCAGCTACCTTATCCAGACATTCCCTCAACCCTATGCTGTGAACAATCTCCCCAGTAGCATTCATATCCCCTTCTTTCAATAGGTTTTTTCGTCTTAGCTCAACAGCATCCATTTTCAGTTTCTCAGCGATAATATCCATTTGAGATTCGATCGCCCACACCACTTGGGTCGTGCCAAATCCACGGAACGAGGCTACAATTGGCTGATTGGTATACACCGCGTATGCGTCAACCTTCAGGTTGGGTAATCGGTATCCAGCCACTATCCCATAGATGCTGTTTCTCGTTATAAATGGGCCTGAACCGGCGTATGCTCCCATGTCTAGCAGCATCATCATTTTCCTGGCAATTATGCTACCATTCCTTTTTACCCCATCCTTAATATGGATGACAAAAGGAACTCTAGTGCCCCCAGAGGCAAACATCTCCTCTCGCGTGTAGGCCAATCTTACAGGCCTTTGGGTTTTTATGGCCAGTACCACAGCTATTGGCTCTGTATATAATGTTACCTTGGAACCAAAACCCCCGCCTATGTAATAGGACGCAATCACCCTTATCTTGGAAGGCGGCAATTCAAATAGACTACACAGATATTGCTTGGCTAGAAAGATGCTCTGCCGGCCAGCGTATATTGTTAGACTTCCATCGGCTTCAAGCTGGGCAATGCACACATGAGGCTCAAAGGGGCAGTGCTGTATTCTAGGGGTAGTAAATCTGTTCTCAATAATTAGATCAGCCTCCTGAAATCCCTTTTCCACATCCCCGCAACGGACTGTTCGGTAATTACAAACATTGGGTCTTTCTGGCACTAGTTGGAGACTAGGGAACTTCGCTAATTGATACTCAGGAAGATCCGGGTGCACAACCGCGGCTGGAGACGTCTGCCACGCTTCCTCAACATCAAACACTGCGGGCATTCCTTCATATTCGACATGAATAAGTTCTAATGCTCTCTCCGCAATCTCAATAGTATCGGCAGCCACGGCGGCCACCGGGTCTCCAACATAGCGAACGACACTTCGTGCCAGCACGTGCTGGTCAAATACTGATGCCCCGAACCTTTTTGGGGGTACATCCTCACCGGTGATCACGACTCTAACTCCCTGCAATTTTTCTGCTTTCGAGGTATCAATACTAAGGATTCTAGCATGGGCGTAGGGGCTTCTTAAGACCTTAGCGTGCAACATTCCGGGTAGCTTGATGTCAGTGCAATACTTGGCTTGGCCGGTTACCTTCGCCAGAGCGTCTAGTCTGGTTACACTTTTTCCCACTACTGAATGTGTCATTATTACTCTCCATTGTGATTTTAGTAAAATTTACTCTATTAAAGTTCCGGTACTACCTAGCGAAGTTCATTTTCTCTTTAGCCGCCATGATAGCTTCCACTATCTTTACATACCCGGTGCATCGGCAAAAGTTACCACTCAGACCTGCCCGTATCTCCTCCTCGGTGGCATCTGGACTTTCATCGAGTAATGTTTTAGCCATTAGTATCATCCCAGAAGTGCAGTAGCCACACTGAACAGCAAAGTGGTCAATGAAGGCTTCCTGCAAGGGGTGTAGCTTGCCATCTTGGGCCAGGCCTTCAATAGTAATGATCTCCTTTCCTTTGGCCTGTGGAGCTAGCATCAAGCAGCTCTTCACTGCCTTGCCATCGACAATAACGGTGCACGAACCGCAGTCACCAGTATTGCATGATACCCTTACTCCCGTAAAGCCGAGTTCTTCGCGTAGTACCTCTGCCAGTGATTGCCATGGTTCCACAAATACTTCATAGAGTTGTCCGTTCACTTTTAATTCTAGTGCCTGCTTCATAAGCAATTACTCTGGCTGAAGCCAGTCTCACCTTCCTTTCAACAATATTTACCGAATCAAGCTGCTGATTTAGCCAACTCAGCAGCTTGACTGAGAGCATCTCTGGTGAATATCTTCACTATCTCCTTGCGATACTCAGCAGAACCACGGATATCATCTATCGGGCACGCTTCATTCGATGCCGCTTGGGCAACCTCCCAGATTAACTCTTTATTAGGCACTCTTCCTTTCAGTATCGCTTCTGCTTGGTAAGCTCTCATTGGAGTGGGTGACACCGCACCAAGCGTGATTTTAGCGTCACAAATCTTGCCTCCTGAACCTAAGGTGATTACCACAGCCACTCCTACGAGGGCCATATCTTGCCCCCCTCTGGTGCTGCATTTCAAATATACTCCAGATGTATGGAGTGGCAGTGGAGATATCTGGATCTCTGTTAGTAATTCATCAGGTTTGATAACCGTGGTCCCAGGCCCGGTAAAGAAGTCCTCAAGGGGAACGACTCTCTCCTCGGCGGCACTAACTAGTTTAACCCTTGCCGACAATGCTATGAGAATAGGTGCCATATCCGCAGAGGGTGAGGCATTGCATAAATTGCCTCCGATAGTGGCCACATTCCGTATCGGAATAGAGGCCAATTGGATAGCTGCTTGGGGTATCATCCCGTACTCGCCTTGTAATATTGGGGATGTTTCAATCTCACGGATAGTGGTGACAGCTCCAATGCGAAGTCCTGTTTGGGAGTCAGAATGGATGTACTTAAGACTCGCTATTTTACCCAAGTTAATGATATACTGAGGGTGTAGCGCCTTCTGACGCATCAGAGGCACAAGGTCCGTGCCACCAGCTAGCACCTTTGCTTGATTGCCGTACCTAGTTAGTAAAGAGAGCACTTCCTCAATGGATTGCGACTCTAAATACTCGAAGGGTTCCATAATATCTCCCAATCGTATCTTTACTCCCAACCCTCTACCTAGCAATTAATTAATTATTGTTTCCTAGTCTCATCGCTACTGCTATGATTTCGTTTACTGGTTTGACTTCCTTAGCTTCTCTACTCTGGCCTTGAGCTACTTTCTAGGCCATTACTTTGCAA
>JAUXIH010000142.1 GCA_030621105.1 Dehalococcoidia bacterium
GTCGGCTTAGTTTGAGGCAGGGTAGAATCTAAATGTAAGGCTATCGGTCGAGTTGGTGTGAATGGGTAAGAAGTATCTTAAGAAAGACCAGAGGGCAGAATACCATAAAAAGTTCAAAACAGGCAAGAGGTCAACTGATAAAAAGCATAAGAAAAGAGCCAGCAGGAAGGTAAAATAGTGCTTCAAATCTCAGGCGAGAGAGGTTCTTCACTATACCCCGATGAAACAAGAATTGGTGTAACAGGAACTTATTAGGAGAAACAAAGCAATGCCTGAATGGAAGTTGCGTAAAAAGGATGATAGATACGAAGTTCGTGACCTGAAGCTTCAAGACTTTATTCTGTCAACCACCTCGCTCAAGCGGGGCAAAGCCACTACTGGCCACTCCCATGTCTACGAGGAGGCTTATTGTTTCATCAAGGGATGTGGGACATTAGTTCTGGGTGAAAGCTCTCAAGAGGTAAAGGCTGGAGATATAATTATTGTGCCTGGGAGGACTTTCCACAGAGTATTTAACAACGGCTGCCCCGAACTGCTCTTCCTATGTGTTTTTAAGAGAAAGACAGTGGCAGTAGCGGGTGGCTTTGACCCTATTCATATTGGCCACATCAGGCATATGAAGGCAGCTAAAAAGCTGGGGGACCAGCTTATTGCCATTGTCAGCAGCGATGAGGATATGGAAAGAAAGAAGGGTTTTTGCTTTATGCCCCTTGAACAGAGGGTGGAGATTGTCGAGAGCCTCCGCTTTGTTGACCAAGTAGTAGTCAGTAAGGATACAGATGGCACAGTTGCTCAAACACTGCTGGAGCTAAAGCCTGACATTTTCGCTAAAGGCGGCGATAGAACCCCCGATAACATGCCACAGAACGAGATAGATGTCTGCCGGGAGATTGGTTGTCAAATTGCATACGGTGTTGGTGAACAATTGTCATCTAGCACAAACCTAGTAAGAAGGGCATTGAATAGGCTATGACTAGCGGCAGTCGAAAAAAGAAAAGGAATAAGCGGCCGAGCCCCCGCACAGCATCACCGTCAACCAAGGCAGCGAAAAGCACCTCCTTGCCGCCTGGTCTGGGCAAACTTCAACGTGATAGAGCAGTGGTAGCCACAAAGGAAATCTTTATCGACGCTTCTGCCGAGTCCTGCTTCAGCATAGTTGCCAGTCAGCTTGAAAGGCGACCTCAGTGGGACCCGATGATTATCTATGTCAAGCCTGTATCCAAAGACAGGCGGTGCGTTGGTGCTACCAGCCAGGTAACCTTAAATATTAGCGGAAAGAAACTGGAGTCTCTGGCAACCATATTACGATACCGCCGTCGTTCCATAAGTTGGGCTTTCAATACCCGGCCTAAGGTCAGGGAGGATTGGCAGTTGGAACTATATACACAGGGGACAAGAACCAGTGTCACCCTCGCTTATGAGATTGGCGGTTGGACTATTGGACGCTTCCTATACAAGGTTATGCTTCGGAGAAAGATGAAACAAAGTCTGGATAAGATGCTTACTCAGCTTAAAGCGGTTGCGGAAGGTACTGAGCATCAGACAGTCGAGGGTTAGAGGGAAAATGGCGATAGAATATGGTGCTGAGGTAATGGATAGGAATAATAAGGTCCTAGGCACAGTTGATTACGTAATGCGTAATGCCTGGACGGGTGAAATCAGCAAGTTTATGGTTCGCCGAAAAGCGCCTGATAGGGACCTATTCCTTTCACCTGAAGAGGTGCTCGAGGTGACAAATACCGGGATCAGGCTCAATATTTCCTGTGATGAATTGAGCGAGACACGGTAGGGGTAAGAGTTGCTATTCGTAATGCAAATACAATGTCCTGGGTGTGGTATGAAGGCCGGTTTCTTATTGGCTCAGTCAGCCTACGAAGGACCTTTCCGCTGTGGGAAATGTAGAGGATTATTTACCATCAGGATAGCAAATAGAAAGCTCAAGTCCGTCGAACCGCTAAGTGAGGAGGAATTTGAAAAACAGCAGCAAGTTGAACCGTCGGACACGTAAGGAGGCGTGACCTAGGAATGGAAGCAGGCCAAGGGACAGCAAGGGCTACGACGGACCTGGATGCAAAAACGCTACCTGACTCAATCAGCCTTTATCTCCATGAAATTGCCAAGCTTCCTCTTCTCGATGCTAAAGAGGAGAAGTTGCTAGCTAGCCAGGTCAAACATGGTAGCAAGGATGAGGTTGAGGAGGCCAGAAGACGCCTTATTGTGGCTAATCTACGGCTTGTAGTCAGTATTGCCAAAAGATATCTCGGCCGGGGGCTATCGTTAATGGACCTGATTCAGGAAGGCAACCTGGGGTTGATACGGGCTGTAGACAAATTTGACTACCGACAGGGCTACAAATTCAGCACCTACGCCACCTGGTGGATACGGCAGAGCATTACCCGAGCTATTGCTAATCAAGGTCGAACTATCCGCCTCCCGGCTCATATGGTTGATGCAATAAATCGCCTGTTTCGTATTAGGTGTAGCCTGACCCAGGAATACGGACGAGAGCCTACCGAGGAAGAATTGGCTGCCGAAATGCACCTCTCACCCAAAAAAGTAAGTCAGATAATCAAGGCAACTAAACACCTCTCCTCGCTGGAGATGCCTATTGGGAAGGAAGGAGATGCCTCTCTGGGTGACCTCATCGAAGATAAGGAGTCGCCTCAGCCTGCCGAGCTAGCCGCCAAAGTAGCTTTGAAGGAGGAGCTACAGGATTTACTAGCATCGCTTCCAGCAAAGGAACGGCGTGTTATCGAATTAAGGTTTGGGTTAGGTGATGGCCGAAACCGTACCTTGGAGGAAGTGGGACAGGAATTAGGGGTTACCAGGGAACGTATCCGTCAGATTCAGGGTAAGGTGCTTGGAAAGTTGCGCCGTCCCATGCACAGCCGAAAGCTCCATGAATACCTA
>JAUXIH010000055.1 GCA_030621105.1 Dehalococcoidia bacterium
AGACTAGTTAATGTTTGACAGAATCAATCAAGCAATAAAAGCATTCTCGGCGAGAAAATTCGTCATCATCTTTTCGGAGAATGAGGGCGAAGCTGACCTGGCTGTCCCTGCTCAGGAGATAACTGCTGAGGCAATCCTATTTGCTGCCAGGGTAGCTTCAGGGCTCCTCTGCTTGGCTTTACCCAAGGAGAGGCTTAAGGAGCTAGACATAAACTCCCTGCCATCCAAATATCGGGTGACTGATACCCCCTTTTACAGCCCAGTTGATGCTAAAGAGGTAGAACATTCAGGTATTTCACCGAAGGATAGAGCATTTACCATCAGAAAGGTAATTGACCCCAACACCAAGCCAGCCGATTTAGCCCGTCCTGGGCACGTTATGTTACTGGGGGCTGACGCTGATGGGTTGATTGGGCGAAATGGCCACACTGAGGCTGTGGTAGAGCTTTCCAAGCTAGCCGGCTTATATCCTGGTGGACTTTTGTGCGAGCTGGTAAGTGACACTGGGGATATGATGACCGCCAAGGAGTTGAAAGCCCTAGCCAAAAAATTTAACATACCAATTATAACCATAGGAGCTCTGGCAAAATTTGCAAGGGCTTTGCTTCCAAAGAGATTTGACAAGGAAGATTAGACAACATATCACTTGATTAAAAGCCTAGGGAGCCGATTCTTTCATCGGCAACTTAAAGGCTGAAAAAGGGGCGCAGCCAGCACTGTTTACCCTTTTGGTGGAGCTGGGGTGACAATAGGTAGAACTTTTGAGATGATTTTTAGTCTTGCCATTTAGCCCTCGCCCTCGCCAAAGGTAATTGTGGCAATGAAGGACTAGTGGTGCAACCGATAGACAGCTTTCCGATGAAATAGTTAAGGTTAGTGAGAGTAGATCTGACCTGCCCTCCAAAAATAGGTCCACTTCTCAGGAATGATTTCGTTGAAGTGTAGTGAGGACCACAATCAGAGCCAAAACTAATGCCCCTGATGCAAAGGTTAAACCAAATACGGTTCCGCTTAGTCCAGCAACCCAACCGACAACAGGTGCCCCTACGGCAACACCTGCCGTTAGCAATGCATGGAAGATGCCCGTTGTTATTCCTCGCTCCTCGGGAGCAGCATTATCAGCCACCAGGGCAGATATGGAAGGGAATACTGCGGCGTAGCCGGCTCCATACAGAGCCATAGTCGCAGCGAGTGAAGCAAAGCTCTCAAGATGAGGCAATATTGCCAGCGAGATTATGCTTAAAGAAAGCCCGGTAGCTATCGGTATCCAGCGCCCCAGTCGATCTGATACTACTCCACTTGGAAACTGAAGCAGCATGAATACAGCAGCAAAGATAGCGAGTATTATCCCTACATGGAAGGGCTCCATGCCCAGATTTTTAACCTGCAGAGGGAGCAAAGTAATTATGCCTCCAAAGGCAAAGTAGATGGCAAATATGGAACAATAGGAGGGAACCAGTCCCTTTCTCCGCAAAAGCTTGCCTACCTTCCTGAACTCCTCCTTGATGGGTATCCTTGCCTCTCCAGTGCTGGCCTTGCTCCCCGGCATCGCGAAGCTCAGTAGTGCTCCTATGAGTAATAGGACTGCCCCGCAATAGAAGACTGATTTGTAACCCAGATGAGCTGAGAGGACGCTACTCAAACCATAGCCTACCAGCGTAGCAATGCCTATCGACATGCCATATAGGCCCATTGCTCTTCCCTTTTTGCTTTCGTGGGCATGCTCAACGGCAGCAGACATCGTAGCAGGGCCTGCCAGTCCGCCAGTCATGCCATGGAAGATACGCAGAATAACCAGGTGAATCGGTAAAGCGCATATAGAGTAGGACAGCATGCATATGGCGTCGCCTAATAAACCGGCAATCAGTGGTTTCTTGTAGCCCACTTTATCGATTAGCCGGCCAAAAAATAGATTCGCTGGAGTATTGGTTATTGAATATAGCCCCACGATTAAGCCTATCATCCCTACGCTTGCGCCAAGGCTTGACGCATAGAGAGCTAATATAGGAATGAGTAAATGTGTATCAGTAAAGCAGAGGGTGGTTACAATGGAGTTGAGGATGGGGACTGGCCTGACTCTAGTCGAGGTTGACTTGCTCAATGTTAGGCTGCGCACCGTTACAAAGTATAATACATCGCATCTACTCAGGGGAATACTCTCAAAATGCCACGAGGACCGAACAATCTGGCATTTTATATCCTCATATTTTCTACGAGCCGGCGATATTCCCCACCAAGCAATCCTTCTCCAATAATGTAGGCTCCGCAGGCAGCCTCTTTTGCAATCCTTGATAACTTATTCACTTTTTCCACAGGGGCATATTTGCTTAATCTAGTTCTTAGTTCATCCCGTATAAAATCATGATTTGCCAGCCTCCCAGAGATGATGATTTCTCCTGGCGGGCAAAGAGAAACTAGCATTGAGGCAACATCCTTTTCTATTCTCTCTCCCAAAAGCATTATAGCTTCTTTAAAGTTTATTAAATCTTTAGGCTCGATATCTTTGCCGACAAAATCCTTTAACCCTCCTCTAAAAACAAGCTCTTGAGTTAAAGGCGGCTTTAACCTGATGGCAATCTCGGCATCCATTCCACCACCGCTAAGAAATCCCAAGCTGCCCTCTGTTCCCCCTATCCCATCAATGATTTTCCCGTCTTTGACAGCTATCACAGCCGTAAACCCATATCCCACCTCTACATAGATGAAGGATGTTTTATCAAAAGGGACGTTCAATCTTTCCGATTGATCCTTTATGCCTAAGGCTACGCAACATACTTTGTCTGCTGTCCCCATATCAAATTTGCTCCATTTCCTGTAAGAGGGAACAGTTGGGAGATGGATAACCCCAGGAGTAAAGCAAACCGGCATTTTTCGGTGCTTCATTTCTAAAATTGCATTTTTAATCCCTTCATTTACAGCTGCTTTTGTGTCCAAGGGGATCATTTTCCCAATATCATCTTCGCTTATATCCCTTATATCCTTCAAAGGTATTCCATATCCTGACGGACCAACGATGATATCCAGGGGCATTAATGCCTCAAGCTTATCTATGAGCAAATGAGGATTTTGGAGAACGTCCTCTGATTTTATTGATTCATCTATTAGGAGGTTTTTGTTATTCTCCATTCCAAAAAGGTCAAAGCTGTATGTCCCGGGGTCTATTCCCACAATTCTCATTATTTCCTCTTTAGCGGGCAAGAGGGGTCTGATGCCATCCACTCTTTTGTTAGGGCAAAAGTTCTTGACCTGCAACCCCCACATTCATACAGGTATTTACACTCTCTGCAAGATCCCTGTCTTTTTGAAAAATCCCTTATCCCCTCGATAAATTTTGAGTTTTGCATATCATTCCATATTTCACTAAGGGGTTTCTCGTTTACATTGCCCATTGCAACAGGAGCAAACGTACATGGTTTTACGTCTCCATTTGTTTCGATAAACATATACTCACCAAAGATACAATGAGAAACATCGGGGACCAGGATGCCATTCTCAGGATTCGGCGAATAATCGATATGATGTTCTTTTAAGAATGGCCTGAAGAATGGTTCATCAACATACACATCCATCTGGTAATCCCTTTGATATTTAATAACAGAAAAGAAAAAGTCCTCATACCCTTCTCCATTCAAGACATATTTCTCATAATCCTGGCATGGTTTCAACCCTAAGAATGTAATTTTCTTATATCCTATCTCTTCCGCAAATTCGAACAGTTTGCCGATTTGATGATAGTTGTGTTTTCCTATAGTCACAGGGCAGGAATCAAGGATGCCGTATTCATTTGCAATTGCTACGGATTCCGTTAGTTTTTCGAAGCTTGCTCCTCTTCTTGTTTTTTCGTAGCTCTCCTTGTCGGCTCCGTCTATGCTTATCATAAGATTTATATTTAACTCTGCGAATTTTCTGGCCAAGTCCTCACCAAGCAACATGCCGTTGCTGATAAGATAGGTCTTGATTTTGTGCTCCTGAAGTACTTGCAGGATTTCAAACAGTTCTTTTCGTAAAAGAGGTTCTCCTCCCTCAATGATAACCCACCTGGGTTTAAGAGATGGTATTTCCTCAGCTACTCTCGAGATAGCTTTACTGTCAAGTTCCTCTTTAGCCATCCCCCTGCAATGCAAACAATTGAGATTACATCTATTTGTAATTGCACAATCAATCATATATGGAGTATTCATACTTCACCCTCATTCCTGTCCTCCATTATACCGACCGTCGAAAGTTAAACAAACCTCCCCATAGGACAACCATATGCTGGTTTCGTTTGCGGCTCAGCTGAAGTATTCCATTTTAATGCTGCCATAGCTGCATATATTGCCTATCTATTCAAGAGTGAAAAGACCTGCGACTATGGTGAAAAACTGTTTAAAGACACTAAATTGGGAATTCTTCGAGAGGTGCTAATCGTTCAACCTGTCAAAAGCTTGTAGTAACCGAAGTGGCTTTTTGTGCAGCAACAAGAAGATGAAATGTACAGTCAAGCATCCAATACATTAAGTGGGAGCCAACCAATAGGATTCTCCCACTGAGCGGTTGACAAGTTATCGCTGCCAGCTTAATGTTATATTAACTGCTCACTCTCTTGGCCAGGCACACCGAGTTTCCGCTAAATGAGCATCTTGGCCTGTATTGCGAGTACTTCGTAATCTTCATCCGGAAGGAGGTAGTGCGTCATAACGCTCAACCGAAAAGTTAAAAAGGGTATTATCCTGGCTGCCGGTGACAGCGACCGCCTGGGGCCTTTGACCCTCACTCGTCCCAAAATCCTGCTGGGGGTGAAAGGCATCCCACTGATAAGCCATTCCATCAAGGCATTGGCAGCGGCTCAAGTCAGAGATATCGCCATCGTGGTGGGTTATCTGGGGGACATGGTATCCGATGAGATGGGCAACGGCAGCAACTTCGGTGTCAGGTTTGAGTACATTACGAATCCAGATTATCTCGGTGGTAATGCTATCTCAGCGTACAAAGCTAGGGAGTGGGCTCAAGGAGAGCCAGTTGTTCTCTGCATGGGCGACCATATAATTGAGGCAGAGATGGTCAGGCGCCTGCTGGACCGACAGAGTCTTACTGAGACCTTATGTGTAGACTACGCTCCGGCGCCACATCACCAGGTAGAGGAAGCAACCAAGGTCACAATTGATTCCGGCTGCATCCAGGACATTGGCAGAGGCCTCGCTTACTGGGATGCTCTTGACACCGGGATTTTTCTGCTGACAAAAGACTTCTTCCAAGTCTTGCATGAGCTCGTGCAGCAGAACGGTATCGATATTGAGATGAGCGATGTCATTCGCTATATGATCCGCCGGGGGCATCTCTTTGACGCCTGTGATGTTAGCGGCTGCTTCTGGATGGACGTAGATTCTAAAGAAGAGCTAAGGCTAGCGAGGATATAGGAGTCAAAGCTTGGAAGCGGTGTACAACGGCTTCATTTCCCGACACATCAACAGGAAGTTATCGGAGCCAATGGCACGGCTGCTGGCAAAGACCAGGGTCACGCCCAATCAGGTGTCCTGGGCATCCTTCAGCATCGCATTTTTATCATTTTTCAGCTTCATTTTCGGGCAGAATATAGCAGCGGGGCTCCTGGTTCAACTGTCGTCCATTGTTGATGGCATCGACGGTAGCCTGGCACGACGGAAAGGTATGACCTCGGAGTTCGGCAGCTTCTTCGACTCAGTACTTGATCGGTATGCCGATATCCTGATAGTGCTCGGGCTTACCCTCTGGTCTCTATCCCATGAGGCTTACCCCGGGATCTGGCTGGTGGGGTTTTTAGCCATCGCCGGTACTATCTGCGTCAGCTATACCAGGGCCCGCATTAGCCTAAACCATCGGCATGCATTTGATAAAGGACTCAAGTCCCTGGCCTCGCGTGACATCAGGCTTTTCCTGATAATGATTGGCGCCGTCATCGGGCAAGCCTTCTTCTGCCTTATCGCCATCGCGGTTCTGACCAACCTGGTGGTCTCCTTCCGTCTGATTTATGCCTATCGACACCTTAGGCGAAAAAGTGGCCCCGATCCTACTCCTGAAAATAGAGGAGCTCAAAATAGTACTACCACTGACCGTGCGTATATCACCAAGCGTGAGTAATGATTATCCAATGTGACTTTGACGGCACCATCACCAGCAATAACCTCAGTGTTCTGCTCCGGGAGCATTTTGCCCGTGGTAACTGGCGGAAGATTGATGACGACTATCTGCACGGCAAGCTGACCGTTGAGCAGAGCAACAAGATGCAGTTTGCGCTTATTAAGGAGCCTAGGGAGAAGCTTCAAGAATTTGCCCGCAAGCATATTGATGTAAAGCCAGGCTTCGTGGAGTTAATCAGGTATTGTCAGGAGAGCTCCACCTCTTTTGTCATCGTCAGCAGCGGGCTGGACTTCTACATTGAAATGGTACTAAAGGAGATTGGACTATCAGATTTGGAAGTGTACTGCGGGCAAACCTCCTTCGGCAAGGATGGTATCACCGTTACTTACACCGACCCAGAGGGAAACATCATCAACTCCGGGTTCAAGAGGAAATATTTGACCTACCTTAGAAAACAAGGATGGAGTGTCATCTACATCGGGGACGGTCTCTCCGACCTGGAGGCAGCCTCTCTGGCTGACTATATATTCGCTACCGAACATTTGGTTAAGTTACTCGGGCACCGAGCAATTCCCTACATCAGATTCTCTGACTTTCATGACCTTCTGCACCAGCTCTGCCTTCTTTTTTAATGCATTGCTGTATCGAATATCAGCAACTATTTTCGTACCTTTAGTGGCAGAATGGTGGAGGAATTGGGACAGGGTGGAAGCGTAACCCTTTGGATTGTTGGTCCAGCGAATGTTACAGCAATACTGCCCCGTACCCCCTCAGTCTTGATGCCATGCTTTTCCCATTGCCCACCAGCCTATT
>JAUXIH010000092.1 GCA_030621105.1 Dehalococcoidia bacterium
GTTGTTGCTGCCGATGAGGGGGTGATGCCGCAAACGAGAGAGCACCTGGCAATCCTGGACCTTCTTGGTGTGGACCGGGGCATCGTCGTAATTACCAAGAAGGACCTGGTGGATGAGGAAATGCTGGAGCTGGTGTCACTGGAGGTTGCCGATGAGTTGCAGGGAACAACATTAGCTGGAGCCCCTCTGCAGGCTGTCTCGGCGTTCACGGGCGAAGGATTGCCCGAATTACTTGGAACCATTGACGCATTGCTGGATGATGCCCCCGAGGCGAGGGACCTGGGCAGGCCACGACTGGCTATTGACCGAGCTTTCACTATCAGGGGCTATGGTACGGTGGTCACCGGGACACTGCTTGATGGCCAGCTTGCCTTGGGACAGGAAGTGGAAGTATTGCCACCTGCTTTCCTGTGCCGCATTCGTGGATTGCAGACACATAAGAAACAGCTTGATATTGCCTTGCCCGGGACGCGTGTGGCAGTTAACCTGTCTGATATATCTCCCGGCGATCTGCAGCGAGGATATATTGTCACCACTCCCGGCTGGCTTATCCCCACCGGGTGCATGGATGTTAAATTGCGATTGCTTGCCTCTGGCTCCCGCCCCTTGCCTCACAATGCCGTGGTGACCTTTCATACTGGAGCCAGAGAGGTGATGGCCAGGGTGCGACTGCTGCAGCAGCAAAAATTATTGCCCGGTGAAATCGCCTGGGCCCAGCTTGTTTTATCTCACCCCGTAGCAGTTGTGAAAAAAGACAGATTTATCATTCGTTCCTCGGGGGAGACTCTTGGGGGAGGAGTAATCGTTGATCCGTATTCCCCGGTGCACCGTCGCTTCCGAAATGAAATCATCGATACTTTGAGGGTCAGGGAGGAGGGTAGTTCCGGGGAGATACTGGAGAGCTTGCTGGATACCATGGGGCCGATGGAGCAGGAGAAGTTGCTTACCCTGGCCAACCTGTCGCCGCGTGAGGCCCAGGAGACTATCGACAACATGAAACAAACCGGCCAGGTGTTATCGCTGGGAGGGAGAGATTTCGCCACCATGATTGTCTCCGTTGCTGGCTGGCGGCGCCTTGTGGCCCGAGTCACCCAGGTAATGCAGGGCTATCATCAGCAGTTTCCCCTGCGTCGCGGGATGCCACGGGAGGAATTGAGAAGCAGGCTGTCCCTCACAGAAGATGTCTTCGCCTTGTTGTTGCTGCGACTATTGAAGGAAGAGATTTTGTCCGCTGATGGCTTAATGTTGAGCCTCAGCGGTTTTCGCCCCGACCTGTCACAGGAAGAGCAAATTGCAGTTGACGCCTTTATCGCTGAGCTGGAGAGGAATCCCTTTTCTCCTTCCAGTGAGGCCGTGCTTTCTCCGGAATTGCTTAACTGGCTGGTCCAGCAGCAACGCGTGGTAAAGGTCAGCGCTGATGTTATCTTTGCGGCGTCTGCCTATAGTGAAATGGTGGCCAGGGTGACCGATTACATCAATTCTCACGGCAGTGTAACCGTGGCCCAGGTGCGCGACCTCTTTGGCACCAGCCGCAAGTACGCGCTGGCGCTCATGGAGCATCTGGACAAACAAAAGATAACCCGGCGCGTTGGTGATGAGCGCGTTCTTCGCTAATAGAAGAGAACATCTCGCTGCTATTCAAGCGATCAAGGGAGTGATTGAGCAGAGCAGTATATTCCTTCGCTTCCTTGGCATCAAATCGCACCACTTTATCTGCTATTTTCTGGCAATATCTACAGTGAGCACAGCTGGAAACGCAATCCTGCTGTTTGAAGAAGTCAATAAAGCCTTCCAATGCTTGGTTGTCTATATAAACTGCAGGAGACGCAGCCTGCATAGACTGTCTGCTACCAGAAGCAACATCAATGGTATCTGTCTTGGGTTCAAGAACGGCCAGTATGTCATACAGGTTTCCCTGGTAATGACGCCTAGCATAGGCATCAGCAGATCTCAAGATCCACTCTGTTGGCATCGCCCGACCACCTATCTTGAAAAAATCTATGCCTATTTTCTCATAGACAGACAGATCTTCAGGCCTGATCCACCGGGACTTGATAAACTGAGAGGAGTCCTCCAGCCTGGCAGCAGCACAATGCATCAAACAATAATCCATGCAACGACCATCCGTCTGACTATGAGTTTGGGAGGCATGCCCCATAGTGTTGTTATGATAATACTCATACGGACACTGATAAAGACAAAGGCTATTAGTTAACACACCGAGCTTGCAGCTAACAGCATCTCTGATAGCCTCAAGCAACTTGAAGTCCCGGTTGATATTGGTATCCAGGATAATGGAATCAACCCCTATCTCCTCAAACATCTTAGCACGGGCAACGCTGTTCACATGAGCAATGGTCGATACCTCTACCTTGAGGCGGGGAAACTGGCGCTTAATAATTTCCAGCAAGTAGGGGATAGCAACCGTAACAAAATCTACATTAACCCTGTTGATCCAATCAAGATGGGCAAGTATCTCTCTGTGACTATCTTCTTGCCACTCCCGGTTGCCCATGCAAGGGGTATTCAAAAGGTAGTTGAAAACCAGGCCCGCCTCATGTGCTTGTCTGATATACTTCTCAGCACGTTGTGCCGTCATCTCCGGCACATCAGGCCCCGTCATCCCACTGCCTATTGCCGAGGTTGGCAGAACACCATATATCTGAACATCTGCTTCAAGCTCTCCTAAAGGCTTGAGCAGTTCTATATCCCAATTCGTCGGCACTAGTAGTTGCATATTTATCTCGTTTTCGCGAGCGGGATTGGTACAAGGGCTAACACATGATTAGCGTAATACCTCGTACTACGATATACTACGCCTGCAAAAGTATTTTTGTCAAAAACTTACAAAATCAACCATTATGTTTACGGGGTGACACCATGAATTTAAAGCAAATGCTGGAAACGACCGCCGCCGAAGTCCCGGGAAAAACAGCCCTCGTTCTCGGCTCTCAAAGACTTTCTTACAGAGAACTGGACGATGCCTCCAGTAGAGTGGCCAACCTGTTAATAGCAAGAGGGCTGGGAAAAGGAGCCCATGTGGCAATCCTCATGTCTCACTCCCCTGAATGGTTGGTTAATTACTTCGGAATTATTAAAGCTGGAGGCGTGGCAGTTCTGCTCAATCCACGGCTCAAAGCAGCGGAGTTAAATGCTTTGTTGCGCGAATCCGATGCAAAAATTCTCCTGACTGAAGAAGTCTTCTCTCATGAGCTTATACCCCTCCTGGCTGATACCCCCCTGGCAAAACATATTTTAGAAACCGATGGAGATGATTATAAGACACTGGTAATTAGCAGTTCCCCTTCGGCACCTGATGTGAAAATAGACGAGGCTGATGTATCCACGATTATCTACACTTCAGGCGTGCTGGGAAAACAGAAAGGGGTAATGCATACGCATGCCTCCCTGCTGGGAACACCTGACATAGTCTCCACTGGCGTGGGCAGAAATAGAGAGGATGTGGTGATAGACGCGGTCCCTTTCTTCTTTCTGTTTGGGTTGAGTGAAGTTTTCTTTGGCTCTGCTATCAAAGGATCCACGGTGATAATCATCCCCAGCTTCACCCCCAGGACTATTCTGGCCGCTGTAGAAAAGGAAAGAGGAAGTATCTTCTTTGGGGTTCCAGCAATGCACAACGCCCTGGCTATGCTGCGGAAAGAGGTTATCAGGAATTATGACACAAGTTCCCTGCGTGTCGCTTCCACTGCTGGAGCCAAATCTTCGCCCCGTCTCATGAAGATGCTGGAGGATAAATTCAACCTGGTTCTCTGCGAGACATATGGGCTTTCAGAACTCTCCGTGGTTTCCATGAGCACGCTGGCAAACCACAAGTTGGGAACAGTGGGAAAGCCCTTGGGAGAAATTAGGGTACTGAACGATGACGGCAAGGAGGTTGCTGTGGGGGAAACAGGCGAAGCAGTTGTCCGGGTACCTTGGGCAATGAAAGGATATTATAAAGCGCCTGATCTTACTGCAAGGGTATTCAGAGATGGCTGGTTTTACACAGGGGACCTGGTCAAAATGGACGAGGATGGCTACCTCGAGTATGAGGAAAAAAAATCTTTTATCATAGTAACTGCCTCCGGTCTGAAAATCTCCCCATGGGAGGTAGAAGAAGTGCTCCTGAGATATCCTGGAATAGCCGAAGCCGCTTTCGCCGGAGTGAAGGACACGCGGGGAGGACAAATACCCACTGCTTTTGTGGTTCCCAGGGATGGACAACATATCAGCCCGGAGGCAATAGACAGCTTCTGCAGCCAGAACTTAGCTGATTTTAAGCTGCCCAGGAAAATCAAAATTCTAAGCAGCCTTCCCAAGACAGGCTCAGGCAAAATCGACAGACGGCAGCTCCAGGAAGGATAACTTTCCAAAGTTATCCGGGTTGCCAGCAGGAACTGGGGTGACAAATTGACTGATATATTCTAGGTTTTGATTTGGTCAAGGAGTAGCGAAACAAAGATTTACAGGGGGTTCATCATGGTAAAAATTGTGACTGATAGCGTTTCCGATGT
>JAUXIH010000040.1 GCA_030621105.1 Dehalococcoidia bacterium
AGGTAGTATTCTCTTTCTACCTTATATCCTGCAGAGGTGAAGATATTGGCGAGTGTACTGCCGAGAACAGCACCGCGACCATGGCCTATATGCAGAGGGCCTGTAGGGTTGACGCTAACAAATTCAAACTGGATATATGTGTTGGAACCTAGATTGATATCACCATAAGACTTATCTGCATTTAGGATGACGGACACTTGTTGGCGTAGCCACTTGTCACTCAGAGTAAAATTGATGAAGCCTGGAGGAGCAGCGACCGCATTATCGATTTCTTCAGGTAGTGATAGGTGGTTGATTATGCGTTTGGCTATTTCTAGAGGAGAAATACCTGATATCCGAGCTAGTTTCAGTGGTAGCCCTGTTGCATAGTCTCCGTGCCTGGGATCCTTGGGTCGTTCGATATTTATATCGGGCAATACCGTTAATGGGAGGCTTCCTTCTTGTTGTGTATCGCTGACTGCCTGTTGTATACACTTGAGTAATTTTTCCTTGACCATATCTACGTTAACTCCATTCAGTGTTATTACACCATATCTGAGATAGTTTGTCTTGTAATAAAGCATGTTCAGCCTTTTTGAGATTGGGGTCGTCTTGAAACAGGAGTAATGCTTCATGTCGAGCTAGTTCCATGAGGTGAAAGTCAGACAATCTGGCTACCTTGAGGTTAGGTAAACCACTTTGTGTAGTGCCAAAAACCTCACCTGGTCCTCTTAGCTTCAGGTCTTCCTCGGCTAATAGAAAACCATCATGGATCCTCTCAATCAGGCTGAGGCGGGTTTTTATTTCTGGTGATAGTTTTTTATCTGTAATCAATAGACAATAAGATTGTGTTGCCCCTCGACCCACTCGTCCTCTGAATTGATGCAATTGTGATAACCCGAAACGATCAGCGCTTTCAATTAGCATGACTGTGGCTTTAGGGATATCGATGCCTACCTCTATGACCGAGGTTGATACCAGGATGTTGAATTCTCCATCGCGGAAGCGTCGCATTACATTTTCCTTTTCCTCAGGAGGCATTCTGCCATGAAGTAACCCCAGTTTCATCTCTGGAAAAATTTCTTGACATAGTTTTTCATATTCTGTTGTTGCTGCTTTTGCTTCAATCGCTTCAGATTCTTCGATTAGGGGATAGATAATGAATATCTGTCCGCCCTCATCGGTTATCCGATTTCTGATAAAGGTATATGCTTGCTCTCTTTGATCTGGCTCGAGCAGCTTTGTTTTCACAACTTGTCTTCCTGGAGGAAGCTCGTCGATTACCGAGATATCGAGATCGCCATATAATGTTAGAGCCATCGTTCGGGGTATGGGGGTTGCTGTCATAACTAAGATGTGTGGGTTGAATCCCTTTTGACGTAACTTTTGGCGTTGCATGACTCCGAAACGATGTTGTTCATCTATGACCGCCAATCCCAGTTTGGAAAATTTCACCTTTTCTTGAATAATAGCGTGTGTGCCGATAATGATATCAACTTCGCCATGAGCAATATTCTGCTGTAGGTTTTTCTTGTCTCTGTTGCTGAGATTACCGACAAGAAGGGCTATGGTGACAGGTTGGGGGAAAACCTTTTCATAGCTGATGGTGTTGTTCGTATTCTGCTTTGGTGTGCTGTACTGGGATAAATAATTACAGAGTGTGTGGAAGTGTTGCTCGGCTAATAGCTCGGTTGGAGCCATGAACGCTCCCTGATAGCCGTTTGCTACTGCGAGCAATAACGCCAGAGTGGCGATGATTGTCTTGCCGCTGCCCACCTCTCCTTGAAGAAGACGGGACATTGCCTTTGGTTTCTGGAGATCAGCGATAATTTCCTCCAGTACTTTTTGTTGTGCCATGGTGAGGGTAAAGGGCAAACGGTTTAAAAAGCTCGTGGTGAATTCTCGGTCTATATTAAAGGCGTTACCTGGCTGGCTTTCCTGCCAATCTCGTTTTCTGCTCAACACGCCTATCTGGAGCAGGAATAATTCATCAAAGGCTAACCTTTTCTGTGCTTCCTGCGCCACCTGGTAATTGTCAGGATAGTGGATCTGGGTGATGGCCTCAGGGAGATCAAGTAGCTGACAGTGTTTTTTTATTCCTATGGGTAAAAAGTCGGTTAAGTCCCCAACATAAGTATCAATAGCTTCTTTCGTCCACCTTCTTATTTGTTTGGCATACAATCCTCGTGTGAGAGGGTAAATGGGCACTAATCGAGCGGTGTGTAGCAATTCTCTATTCCCGAGTATTTCCCACTCGGGAGATTTAAATACTTTTTGTCCATGAAAGCTACTGATTATGCCGCTGAGCACTATTTTAGTGTTAGTGCGGAATCCTCTGGCCAGATAGGGTTGATTGAACCAGATAGCCCTGACGTTTCCAGTGGCATCTCCCAGAATGACCTCGGTTCCTCGCCGAGATCCGAGGAGGGTTATCCTGGATTGCCAAACTGTACCGATAATAGTTTGCTCTTTATCTTCCTCAAGCCCAGCAATTGGTTTTATCTGGCTATAGTCTACATATCTGTGTGGAAAGAAGTATAGTAGATCCTCTACAGTTGCTACATTCAGTCTGCTGAGCTTCTTAAGTGAAACAGGGGTAATGCCTCTAATCGTGGTAACCGGGGAGTGTAGAGAGCCCCTTCCTGTGCGAGAACATTTTCTTGATTTAGCAGCAGGCTCTATGGGGTTGCCATGTATTGATATCAGAGGTCGAACCTGTTTCTTTTCTTTGTTCCTCTCTGCATCTTCCAGTTTGACTAGCCATTGAAGGATTTCAGTCAGCCATTTTTCTCGCTTATCGATACCCCAGGAATTATAGGTGGAGCTAGCTAGGTTGAGTTGCTCGAACTCCGTTAATAGTTGTGGGTTAGGGATGCTTTGTTTGAGTAGGTTGCTTTGTTTTTGGAGATATTTTTCCAGTCCCCCGAACACCGCGCGGTTGGTGTACCCTTTTTCGCATTCTAAATTAAGAACGTCTCGCAGTGAGCCGATGTGTGCCACTTAAGAAATCACCTCTAGCAGAGCATGTGGCATGGAGAAATGCCATGTTTTAGCAGTTTTCCTCTGCACAAGCTGTGAACTATTTTAGTTATTCTCCTTCAAGCACGCTGACTCCCAAGACGCCAGGTCCCAGATGAATACCTATCACAGGGTCAATTTTGGAGCGGTAAAGGTTCTCAGGGGGGACTAAGCCTTTAAGATTCTCAGCCAGCACTTCCAGTTCATCAGGAGTAGTGGCATCCTCGATGGCTAAAGCCTCTATGTGGGGGAAACTTTTGGCAAAGTCAATCAGCTGATTTATTGCCTGAGTGCGGCTACGGGGCCGAGCCACTGGGAAAATCATACCATCCCTTAAGGTTAGAATAGGATTTACCTTTAGCAGGCTACCGAGAAGGGCCTGTGCTTTACCAATGCGTCCGCCTTTTCTCAGGTACTCCAATGTGTATAAAGTCACGCGTATATGTATTCTGGGAATTGCGTTCTTAACCCGCTTGGAGATCTGGTCCAGGTTAGCTCCAGACTGAGCCAGTTTGGTAGCAAAGACAACCAGAAGCATTTGTGCGCCTATGGCTAGCTGGGAATCAATAACCTCAATGCGACACTTCTTGCCGGCCATTGCTTTGCCCTGTAGAGCTGCCCCGTAGGTGCCGCTGAGCATTGCGGAAAAGGAGATAGTAAGTATTTCGTCTGTCTCCTTTGCCAGTTGGGTGAAAACTTTGGCGAAGGTGTCAGGGTTCACTGCTGAACTGGTGGGCAGGTTTTCTTCCTTTTCCAGCCGATGATAGAACTCTTCCGTGGTTAAATCGATGTTGTCCTGGTAAATTTCATTACCAAAGTGTATGTATAGGGGCAGTACCGTAACTCCAAATCTTTCAGCTAATTCAGGGGTAATTCCTGAACAGCTATCAGTGACAATCTTTACCATAGCATTTACTCCTTTACTCCAGAGAGATTATGTATTGATAATGAGGTTGGCCACCATGAATCAACTCAACCTCAAGGTTATATTTCTCTCGTATTTTCTGAACTATTTCTTCTGCCTCGGAGGCTTTGGTCTCTGCACCGTAATAAATGGTTACTATCTCTGCCTGGCCGGCATTTGTTTTGTCCAAGGCTTCGAAGATAACGGGGGTCACTTTATCATTATTGGATATTAAATCTCCGTCGTTGAGAATAGCGATGAATTGTCCTTTCTTGATCTTCAACCCATTGAGGTGTGTTTTACGTATTGCCTTGGTGATTTCTATTGTCGTTATAGCCAGTGAAGCCTCTTCCATGGCTCTGGCATTTTCCTCTAGATTCATGTCGTAGTTGAAGGCCAGGAAGGAGGCTATCCCTTGGGGAGTAGTTCGGGTTGGAACAACTTTTACCTTTTTTTCTGTGTGCATCTCAACCTGGGAGGCTGATGGAATGATGTTTTTGTTATTGGGAAGCAAAATTATCTCATTGGATGGAGTTGATTCCACTGCCTGCAACAATTCCCGAACACTTGGATTCATGGTCTGGCCACCTGGAACGATGATGGTTGCGCCCAGACTACGAAAAACTTGGAAGAAGCCTTCTCCTGAGGCAACAACTACTGTAGCTATATCTGCCAGGGGCATTCTTTCTTTTTGCATCTGGAGAAATTCTGAGTACTGGTCGTCCATATTATCGATCCTTATTTCATGTAATTTGCCTAGTTTTGAGGCATAGTTGAGCACCTCGCCTGGCTTCAGGCTGTGGATGTGAACTCTGACCATGGACTCATCGCCAGTGACAACCAGAGATTGTCCTTTCCTTTTGAGGTTTCTCTTGATTTTTCTGACATCTATTTTTTGTCCCTCCAGGATGAAGTTGGTGCAATACCCATATGGAATTTCTACCTGTGTGGCCGTTATGCGTGGTTGGGGAGATGGTGGTATATTAGCAACAGCCAGTTGGGGTTTCCGGTACTGCATTTTCCCTGAGTCTCCTTTTAAATAATGAAGGGCTCCATCTAGCAAAACGTATAGTCCTTGTCCCCCAGCATCCACCACACCCGCTTCCTTTAATACTGGTAATAGGTCAGGGGTTCGGGCTACGCTTTCTTTGGCAGATTTTACTGCAGCCTGGAGCACTATGGTTAGATCTTGGGGGGTTTCTTGGGCTGCTATATTGGCGGCCGAGGCAGCATCCTTGAGGACTGTGAGGATTGTTCCCTCTACAGGTGCGGGGATACACTCATAAGCAGCTTTTGATGCTTCCGTTAGGGCGTTGGCAAAATCCTTGGCTGTGAAATAAGTCCCACTTGCCAGGCCCTTAGCTAAGCCGCTCCAGAACTGGGACAAGATGACTCCGGAATTACCCCTTGCCCCCATTAATGCACCGTGAGATATGGATTTAGCTACTGTCGAGACTGCACCACCATCGGAATTTTGGTTTACCTCGTCCATGGCTGATCTCATTGTTTGCAGCATATTGGTTCCAGTGTCCCCATCAGGTACGGGGAAGACATTAATGGCATTAATTTCGGGGACACTTTTTTCTAGCCACTCAGTGCCTGCTGTGAACATGTCCTTCAATGTTTGGCCATCAGCCAAGTTGATGTTGTGCTCTACATTATGTATTTTTTTCATTTCTCTCTTTGTCTTATGCAATAATCATGATATGATAACACGTTGGTTCAAACTTATGGCAAAGGGGGGAGGGAAGGTTTCCTTATGAAGTGTGATATTTGTGGTAAGGGGCCCCAATATGGACATAGTGTGAGTCACTCCAAGAGACGCACTAACCGGAGATGGTTGCCCAATATTCATCGAGTTAGTATTGTTGTCGGAGGGGAAACAAAGAGAGTTAATGTCTGCACTAGATGTTTGCGTAGCCAATATAAGGCAGCACATTAATTTGTTATCTCCCTGATTCTTTTTATTGCTTTAGTTATTCCTTCTTTAGCTTGGAATATGCTGTTCCCGACAGCAAGAACTTGAGCTCCTGCCTTCGCGATACCGGGCGCGTTGCTGACATTAATACCTCCATCGACCTCAATTTCAGCCTCGAGATGTCTATCATCGAGCATTCGGCGCAGGCGTGTGATTTTGTTGAGTGTTTCCGGGATGAAAAATTGCCCGCCGAAGCCGGGGTTCACGCTCATAACAAGCACTAGGTCTGCATACATGATCGCTTCATCTATAAGATTCAGGGGAGTAGCTGGATTCAGGGATACTCCTGCTCTTACTCCGAGTTCTCTGATCGATTCCAATGTTCGGTGTATGTGAGTGCAGGCTTCAATATGTACAGTGATAATGCTGGCACCCGCGGCAGCGAACTGCTTGATATAATTTTCTGGCTTTTCAATCATCAGATGAACGTCTAACGGCAAGGCTGTCCATCTATGCAGAGAATCTACGATTGGGATACCGATACTGATATTGGGGACAAAGTGTCCGTCCATGACATCGACATGGATATAGTCAGCTCCTGCTTTTGCGACCTCATCTACCTGTTCTCCTAGATGAGCAAAGTCAGCGCTTAATATTGAAGGGGCTAGTTTGACTTTATTGTTCATTATCTCTGTTTTCTATTAGTTTCCTTGACAGTATCAGTTCTTCCTCTACCTGACTAGCAGCGGTGCCCCCAATGGCATTCTTGGTGGCTATAGATGATTCCAGTGTAATGGTGTACACGTCACTGGCGAAAAGTGGGGAAATGTCATGGTATTCTTTTAAGCTTAGTTCATGGAAACTCTTGTCCTTGCGGATGGCATATTGGCTGAGCTGAGCAATAGTATGATGTGCTTCTCGAAAAGGCATTCCTCTTTTTACCAAGTAGTCGGCCAGATCAGTCGCAAGAATATAGTCTCTCCTGATGGCATCTCGAATACGCTCCGCATTAAATTTCACTGTTTTTATCATTCTGGCAAATATATCCACTGAAGAATGCAATGTATCAATAGTGTCAAATAGACTCTGCTTATCTTCTTGCAAGTCTCTATTGTAAGCTAATGGCAGTGCTTTCATGGTAGTTAATATGGCCATTAAGTTGCCATATATCCTACCGGTTTTGCCTCGGGCTAGTTCTGCAACATCAGGATTTTTTTTCTGAGGCATTATGCTACTGCCTGTAGTATAGGCCTCTCCGATTTCAATGAAGTTAAACTCGCTGGATGACCATATGACAAGTTCCTCAGCCAATCGGGAAATATGCATCATGCATAGAGCTGCTGCTGCCTCATATTCCGCCACAAAATCTCTGTCAGATACTGCATCTAGACTGTTGGCACTTATTTTGCTGAATCCCAGTTCCTGTGCCAGAAACTGTCGGTTTATGGGATAGGAAACCCCAGCTAGGGCGCCACTTCCTAGAGGCAGGACATCAATGCGTTTCAGACAGTCAGCAAATCTTTCCTTGTCACGCTGAAACATTTCAAAGTAGGCCAGCAGGTGATGTGCTAGCAAGATTGGCTGAGCTTGCTGCAGGTGAGTATAGCCAGGCATTATGATTGCCTTGTTGGTTTCAGCGATATCCAGGATAGCTCGTTGCAGGTCAATCAGATATGCAGTGGTTTTTTGAGTTTCCTCTTTAAGGAAGAGGCGGATATCCAGGGCAATTTGGTCGTTTCTGGAACGGGCTGTGTGCAGTTTCCCTGCCGCATCTCCGATTTTCTCAAACAAACTGGCCTCAATATTCATGTGTATATCTTCCATCTCTAGTTTAAACTGAAATTGCCCGCGATCTATCTCGTTTATGATGGCGGTCAAACCATTGACTATAGTTTCAGCATCCGCATGAGATATTATTTCCTGTCTTGCCAGCATGTTAACGTGGGCTATGCTTCCCCTGATATCATGGCGATATAACCTCCGGTCAAATGGGATGGAGGCCATGTAATCTATTAGTGATTTATCTTTGCCTGATAGCATTATCTTCTCTCATGAGGTGGCATTTGGGCTTGAGCTTGAGTCTTGACTGGCAGACCCCAGATATGGATAAAGCCGGTGGCATCACTGGGGGTAAAAGTATCACCTTCATCATAGGTAGCCAGGTTATAATCATATAGTGAGTATGGGCTTTTTCTACCTACTACCTGACAGTTACCTTTGAAGAGCTTAATTTT
>JAUXIH010000155.1 GCA_030621105.1 Dehalococcoidia bacterium
GGTAGCGGCGGCTCTACTACCATGTTAGCCATGACGGTATTGCCTCTGGCTTGTTTTGCTCACAAAGCTACCAGTTTTCATATTTCGGGGGGACTTTTCCAGGATTTCGCCCCATCGGCTTATTATATGAAGCAAGTTCTTTTCCCGGCGCTGAGGAGGATGGGGATATCTGTTGATCTGAATATCAAGCGCCCTGGCTATGCTGAACGGGGCGGCGGAATCATTGAGGTGGATGTAGTTCCGGTGGCAGATAAAATACGGGCACTCCAGCTTCTGGCTCAGGGTGAGCCCAAGCAAATAAAGGGAGTTGCTCTTTCCTCTCATCTTAAACACATAGAAGTTAGCCGGCGCATGGCCGAAGCGTGCGAGAGCTTACTGGGGAAACGGGGCTACGCTACCCGAATAGAGGTGGTGTACGACGATACGGCCATTCACGAGGGCGCGGCTCTGGCTATTTGGGCGGAGAGCGGCAACTGCTTTCTTGGCTCAGATAGAGCTGGTAAGAGGGGCAGGCGGGCTGAGGGCATTGGTGATTATGTGGCCACCAGTCTCCTAAGGGACATTAAAACCGGGGCTACCGTTGATAGGCACCTGGCAGACCAATTAATAATCTACGCGGCTTTGGCTGAGGGCATAACCGAATATATCATACCGGACATGACCGAGCACATTGATGCCAACTTGTGGCTGGTGGAACACATTTTGGGCAAGTTGGGAGCTAAGACAGAGTTAATGGGCAATCATCTCAAGATTTGGGGTATAGGCTATTGCCGATGACGTTTATAGCTGTTTAGCAGTCCCCGTTTAATTTCGTTTAATCTTTCATTGAAGGGCTGGGCAAGCTCATCCAAGCTTTCTTTCCATTCTGGTTTAGCCCGAATATTAATTTGCTCAATGGCCGTCCCCGAGATTCTTCTTTGATGGAGCATCTCTCTAATTGCTCTTTCTATTTCTTGTCTTTTCCGCTGCTCCGCCCCCTTGTGCTCTTGAAGAAGCCCCTCTATCTCTTCCAGCGCCTCCGTCCTTTGCTCCAAGTGCAGGCAGCTAATTCCCTTCTCTAGTTTCTCCAATCTAGCATCGTGTTCTAGGTCGATGGTCTCCACCAGGTGGGAGAGAAATGCCTCTGTTATCAGCTTCCTTTCCTCATCGTCGCTATATTTATCTAGCGCCGTTTCTAGACCTTTGCAGTCCAGCCCGCCGAGAAATCTTCTAGCCAGCGCTTTTCCAATTGAATTACATTTGTTTTCTTTCTGTTGTCTCTGCTCTTCTGCCGATAGCTTACCCAACTTCTCGGCTTTCTCTTGGGCAATTTCCCAGGCGCTTCTGATTTCGCTCATGCACACCTCCTGAAGTGCGGTGGCTTTTTGGTGGCATTTTACCTTATAATTTAATTGGGTTCAAAAATTATGGCTTATTCGTCCTATTACCGCTCCATTCGGCTTGCGGAAAGTTTATATTGCTACATCTGGCAGGGCAGGGGGAATAATTGTAATACTTGCCTGTTTGCTAATCTTCTGCGAGGTGGGCATCCCCACGTCATCGTGGACCCGGGACATGTTAGGAATGAGTTTAGAGAACCGTGCTTTGATTATTTGGTTCAAGCTATGGAAAAAGATGGCTTCAAGATTGAAGATATAGGTTTGATAATCAATACCCATACTCACCCCGACCACTGCGAGGCAATTGAACTTGTGGTGCAAGGGAGTGGTGCCTCGGTCACTCTGTCCAGGGAGGAGCATGAATTTTATGACATACAGGGAAAGAAGTTGAGCACCATGTTTGGTGTGCAGCCAGTTGAACTCAATCCCCTCTTCTACCTTGGCGAGGGCAATTTAAGCCTGGGTAGCCAGAACAAGGTTAATCTTCAGGTCTTGCTTACGCCGGGGCATTCACCGGGTGAGATTTGCCTTTACTGGCGGGAGGGTAAGGTCCTGATAAGTGGTGATGTAGTTTTCTTCGGCAGCATTGGCAGAACGGATTTGCCCGGCGGCAGCCTTTCTTTACTCAAAGAGAGCGTTAATAGACTAGCCCAGCTTGATGTGGAACATTTGGTTCCCGGCCACAGCACTGAATTCGGCAGTATTGTGAGCGGTAAGCAGAATGTGGAGCGTAATTTTCAGGCGGTTAAATTATTTATTTGAGACGGTTTTGATTCTCATATGGAAACAGACGATAAAATTCAATACGCCATAGAGCACACTGAAGTAATCAGGCCCCTGAGGCAGAGTCTGGCTACCTTTGGAACTACCAATGTCTCATATTATCTGATTACTGAATTAATGAAGGGAACGAGTGTAGTTAGAGAGGGCAGGGTAATTGCGGAGAGGCCAAGGATTGTTACCCCGGCTTATCTCATTAACTTAGAGGGGTTCAGCGAGCAGGCAGAGAGATTTATCCAGATGATGGCTGAGAAGCACCCCCATGAGCCGGGTGTTTTCTATAGATATAAGAATGAACCTGGAGAGGTGAATATTGTCTCTAAGCCAATGAGAGCGGTAGTAGATGACATCAATGCTCGTATAGATAGCCAAAACGACCCATTGAGTGTTATCATCAGGGGAGTTGAGGAGCTGTGGGATGTATCGCTGCTCAAGTTTACTTATGAACTGACCAGAAGCTCGGTGTATCGAAATGTGGTTGAACTGGAGAGAAGCGG
>JAUXIH010000050.1 GCA_030621105.1 Dehalococcoidia bacterium
GAAGATGTCTTCTGGTGCACCGCTGACCTTGGCTGGGTAACTGGCCACAGTTACATTTTGTATGGACCACTGGCTGATGGTGCCACCAGCGTAATGTATGAGGGGGTTCCTTCCTACCCACAGCCTGACAGGTTGTGGAAAATTGTGGAAAAGTATGGGGTTAATACCTTTTATACTGCGCCTACCGCACTGCGGTCGCTAATACGGGAAGGTGACACATGGCCCAAGAAGAGGGATTTATCCTCACTGCGCATACTGGGCACTGTGGGTGAGCCCATTAACCCGGAAGCGTGGATGTGGTATTACAATGTTATTGGTAAGGGCAAGTGTCCTGTTGTTGATACTTGGTGGCAGACGGAGACTGGTGGTATTCTTATTAGCCCATTGCCTGGAGCTACGCCAATTAAACCAGGTTCGGCTACAGTACCTTTTCCTGGCGTTGCCCTGAAGATTGTCAGGGAGGATGGCAGTCCTGTTGATGTTAATGAGGGAGGATCTCTGGTCATCACCAAGCCATGGCCTGGTCTTATGAGGAGAGTCTATGGCGATCCCGAGAGGTTCAAGAACACCTACTTCGTCCAGTTCCCCGGGGTTTACACCACGGGCGATGGTGCCAGGATTGATGAGGATGGCTATTACTGGCTGATGGGGCGCATTGATGATGTTATCAATGTCTCCGGGCACCGTATGGGTACCGCTGAGGTGGAAAGTGCCTTGGTATCCCATCCTAAGGTTGCTGAGGCCGCTGTGGTAGGGTTTCCTCATGACCTGAAGGGCCAGGGGATATATGCCTATGTTACCCTCAATGCTGGGGAAGAGAAGTCCGATAGCCTTAAGAAAGAGCTTGTTGCTCATGTGCGCAAGGAGATAGGCCCCATTGCAGCACCGGATAAGATTCAGTTTGCTGATGGCTTGCCCAAGACACGGAGCGGCAAGATAATGAGAAGGATTCTGACGAAAATTGCTGAGGGAAAGGTCAATGAAATTGGTGATACCACTACGCTGGCAGACCCTGGTGTTGTCGATGACCTGGTGAAGGAAAGAGTGTAGCATAGCACTCAGGTGTTGTATGTGAGACATGGTGGTGCCGCGCAGGTTATGTGAGACACCACCTGTTTTAATTATTGATAAAAAGGAGAAGCGTATCATGGCAGAGGAAGCTAAATGGGCCAACCCGGGAGCTCTTGGGCTTGCTGGGTTTGGCTTCAATACCATCTTGTTACAGGTACATAATATTGGTCTGATACATAATGTAGAACCATTGCTTTTCGGATTCTTCTGGGGAGGGTTAGCCCAGATTATTGCTGGTATCATTGATGGTCGCCGTGGTGATACCTTTGGGCTGACAGCCTTTACCTCCTATGGCATATTCTGGATAGGCTTGAGTTTTATCTTTTTAATGGATTGGATTGGGGTGGCTGCCTACTCTCTCACTGGTCTCGCCTGGGTTTCTTTGCTCTGGGGTATATTCACTGTGTATATGACTGTGGGCACGCTCAAGATATCCAAGGTTCACGTTTTTATCTTCGGTACGCTGGCACTGTTATTCTTCTTGCTTACCGCAGTTTTCCTGGGAGCCCTTTCGCCCAAGGTTGCCGGTGTTGAGGGAATCATCTGTGGATCTGCTGCTGTCTATGCCTCTGCCGCCGTGGTGTTGAATGCCACATATGGCCGATGGGTTCTTCCCCTGGGGCTGTTTTCCAAGTAGGATCGGGAAGACAACCTGTAGCGCGGGTATTGTCGTAGCAGGATAGGCTTAGCTCTGTATAGAGTTCCAGTCTATGATTGGTGACTGCGCCTCTGGCCTCCAAAGAAAGAAATGCGTGCTGGAGAATGTGGCATATTGCTTTTTATGCTGATGTCTGGGCCATATTCTGCAGTATTTGTTCTAGCTGCTTGGTCCACCTGGTTCTCTGCTGTTGAGTGTCCAGCTTTATTTGAGTTGCGCCCAGAGTAATCCCCTTGCCGCAATTCTTAGGTATAGATAAGTCTCTTACCCTGCCGAACTTGATGGTGATTTTCCCCTCGCGCGTGGAAATGAATTCTACTCCAGCCTTGAGAGCCAGGGCCTTAATTTTTATGATGTAGAGGAGATTACTTACAGGTGAAGGCAGAGCGCCAAACCTGTCCTTGAGCTCCTGGGCTATTTTCTCTACCTCTGCCACATCGGTAATTTGGGCCAGCCTGTGATACAGGTTGAGACGCGTGTTTGACTGGGGCGCGTATTCTTGGGGTATGTAGGAACTCAAGGGTAAATTTATACTGGGAGCAGGATGGACTTTCCTCGCTGGCGGTTTCCCTGCTTGTTTTATTTTCAGTTCCTCTACTGACTCAGCGAGTAACTGACAGTAGAGATCGAAACCCAACTCAGCGATATGCCCGCTCTGCTTGGCCCCCAGTAAGTTACCCGCGCCTCGTATCTCCATGTCCCTCATGGCTATCTCCAGGCCAGCACCCAGTTCGCTGGCTTCGGCTATGGTTCTCAGCCGCTGGCGGGCTGTTGAGGTTAGCCCTTTTTCCTGCTGATATAGGAAATAGGCATAGGCCTGGTTGATGCCACGCCCCACCCGTCCCCTCAGTTGATATAACTGTGCCAGGCCGAATTTATCCGCCTGGTTGACTATCAGGGTATTGACATTGGGAATATCCAGCCCCAGTTGAATTATGGTAGTGGTCACCAGGATATCGTATTTGCCGGCGATGAAATCTGTCATTACCCTCTCCAAATTATCCTCAGCCATTCTTCCGTGAGCTATGGCTATCCTAGCTTCAGGAACCAGGGATTGCAACCTGTCTGCTACGGCGTCGATATTTCGGATGCGATTATGCAGGTAGAACACCTGGCCGTTTCTGTCCAGTTCTTTTATTATTGCCTGTCTTACCAGTGCTTCATCGTATATGCCAACATGGGTTTTTACCGCCAGGCGTTCCTCCGGCGGTGTTTGCATAGCGTTCATGTCTCTGATACCAGTCACTGCCATGTGCAGGGTGCGGGGGATGGGGGTGGCGCTGAGCGTGAGGGTATCGACCTCGCTTCTCATTTTCTTGAGCTTTTCCTTTTGCGCCACGCCAAATCTTTGTTCCTCGTCGATTATTACCAGTCCCAGGTTCGAGAACATGATATCTTGTTGTAGTAGCCGATGAGTGCCGATGCAGATATCCACTTTACCCTGGGCTAAACCGGCTATGATATCCTGTTCCTGTTGTGGAGAGCAGAAACGACTTAATGCCTCTACTGTCAGGGGGAAAGACTGCAATCTTTCCTTAAATGTGACGAAATGTTGCTGTGCCAGCACTGTGGTGGGAACCAGCATGGCCACCTGTTTATTGTCCATGATTGCTTTAAAAGCTGCTCGCAATGCTACCTCGGTTTTACCATAGCCAACATCTCCGCAGATGAGGCGATCCATCGGTTTGGCCTGTTCCATGTCCTGCTTCACCGCCATAATGGCCTCGATCTGGTCCGGCGTCTCGGCGTAAGGGAAGGAAGACTCCAGTTCTTGCTGCCACAGCGTGTCTGAGGAGAAGGCAAAACCAGGGATGACCTCTCTCATAGAATATAGTTGCAGTAATTCATGGGCAATCTCGGCTACTGATTGTTTGACCCTCCTCTTGGTTCTTTCCCATTCCTGGGTTCCCAGCCGGCTCAGTGAGGGGGTTCTGGCCCCTCCCCCCATGTATCGGCTGAGGCGCTGTATTTGCTCCACGGGCACATATAGCTTATCCCCGGCGGCGTACTCCACGACCAGGAATTCCTGATCGCCATCCGGGGATGCCATTCTGGTTAGGCCACCGAATTTGCCGATGCCATGATCTATGTGAACCACGTAGTCACCAGGAGACACTTGTGACAGGGACAACCTTGATGCAACCGTCGTTTTTTTCCTGGCAGGTCGTGCTTGCTTGATGAAGCCAAAAATCTCGGCATCGGTGATGATATTTAGCTCATCCCTCCAGTGCCATCCCTGAGGCAAAGAGCCCTGGATTAAGGATACCGAGCCTCGTGGGGGCACCTGTTCCACCTGTGCCAGTGGGAATATTTCCATACCCTGATCCTGGAGAGTATCAGCCAATCGATTTGCCTGGTGGCTGATGACGAAAATGCGTTCTTTTTCCCCTTGCAAGTGTTGTATTTCTCTGGTGAACATCTCCACTTTGCCACTATAGCTCCGGCTTGGAGCGAATGGTAGTTGAGTAATGTGGCTATCGGGGGCGTCCTCTGTTTCCAGCCTTAATACTGGCCAGCGCGCCATATTTTGTTGCAGCTCCGGCCATTTTCCCTCTTTTGTTGCCACTGCTTCGATCTCCCGGGGCGAGTCCAGGACAATGATGGTATCAGCAGGAAAGTAGTCGAATACGCTGGCTTTCGCAGAGGCCTCCTGTGCCGGAACAACGAGCAGTGAGGATATGATTTGTGTGGAGCACTGGCTGTCAGGATCGAACAGTCGTATGCTTTCTATTTGATCACCGAGAAATTCTATTCGTGCTGGCTGCTGGCTGGCCGGGGAAAAGATGTCTATAATGCCGCCTCGCCGCGCCATGTTTCCCGGCATCTCCACCACATCTGATACCTCGTACCCTGCTTCCTGCCACTGCTGCATCAACTTCAGAGGGTCGGCAGTCATTCCTTGCTGCAGGATATAGGATGCTGAGGTAAACTCCGCCTTGCTCATAGTGGGCACTGATGCTGCTGCTGTTGAAGCTACCAGCAGGAGTGGGGGACTATCCTGATTGATGTTATTTTCTTTGTGACTGGATGATTTATTATGCCGGTATAACTGTGTTAGCGATGCCAGAATTCTCAGTCTTTCCGTGCTGGTTTCGTGGGGGAGCAGAAGTGGACTGATGAAGTGGGGGCTCCATATTTGCAACTGCTGGTAGAATTTTCTGGCACCCTCGGGTTGGGCAGCTATTACCACCGTGGCTGTGTTGAGATGGTGGCATAGTGCTGCGGCGAAGTAAGGCCTGGCGGCAGAGATAACAGCTACGCTGTAGTCGGTTTTTCTGGCGATTACCTGTGCTACCAGATGTTTGTACTCCGGGCAATCCGGGAGCAAGGAAAGCAGTGAAGACAGGTTCATGCTTTAGTATAACAATGTTCCCCCGCTTGTTGCCCTTAAGTGCCGTTGCTATAATCTGGGCATGTCTTACCACCGCATGGTTGTTAAGTTTGGTACTCGCCTCCTTACCTCGGGCACTGATCACCTCGATCTGTCCCTCATGGCTAAGCTGGTGGAGCAGATTGCAGGGTTGCATCACCGGGGCAGGGAGATAATCATTGTTTCCTCGGGAGCTGTTGCTGCTGGCAGGCAGGGACTCAAGGGAGCATTGGAGCATAAGAACACGCCGTTCAAGCAGGTCCTTGCCTCTGTAGGGCAAAGCCATCTTATGCATGCCTATGAGCAACTGTTTAGTCAGCATGACATAACATTGGCCCAGGCGCTACTTACCAGGCGAGATCTATCTGATCGTAGCGGCTATCTTAATGCCCGTAACACATTGCTGGCCCTGTTTGGCCTTGGTGTTATTCCCATCGTAAATGAAAATGATGTTGTTGCCACTGACGAGCTCGAGGGAGGCAAGTTTGGTGATAATGACGAGTTATCTGCCATGGTGGCCAACCTTGTTGATGCTGATGTCCTGGTGTTATTGACCGACATCGCCGGTTTATATACTGCTGATCCTCACTATAACTCCGATGTCCAGCTTATTTCCCGTGTAGAGCACTTTGATGAGCAGCTCTACCGGCTGGCCACTGGCTCAGCTTATCCTGAAGGAACAGGGGGCATGTTAACCAAGGTGGAAGCGGCTAAGTTAGCTACCTCGTCGGGGGCAGAGGTAATCATTGCCGATGGCAGGGAAGCTGATGTCCTGTATCGAATTGATAATGGTGAGCAGACTGGCACGTTCTTTCCGGCGCAGTCCAACAAGATGGAGAGCAGGAAGAGGTGGATGCTTAGTGGATTATCTTCCCGGGGGGAGATAGTCGTGGACCGGGGTGCGGCCCGGGCACTGAGGGAGCACAAGGGAAGCTTGCTGCCCGCGGGTATCATTGCTGTGAAGGGAGACTTCCAGCGTGCTGACATCGTGGATATCTTGAGTGAAAAGGGGAAGCACATTGCCAGTGGTATCACTAACTATGGCTCTGGAGATGTAAAGGTTATCCAGGGAAAACAATCCCATGAGATACCTGATTCTCTGGGTTATGGATATGGTGACGAGGTAGTGCACCGTGACAATATGGTGGTATTGTAACTAAGGAGAATAAGTTATGGAATCAGCAATACAGGCACTGGAGCGGAAGGGCAAGGAGGCCAAGGCAGCGGCGAGAAAACTGGCTTTCTTGTCTACTGAGATTAAGAACCGGGCATTGCTCAATGTAGCCCAAGGTTTGCTTGATCGCCAGGATGAAATTTTAGCGGCTAACAAGATTGATTACGACCAGGCAAAAGCTTCAGGGATGAGCGAAGCCATGCTGGACAGGCTGTTGCTGTCTGAGGAGCGCTTGGAAAGCATGGCTCAGGACACCCGATCGGTAGCGGCATTGCCTGACCCTGTGGGGGAGACGTTTGACATGCGCACCCTGCCCAATGGCCTGCAGATAGGCAGAAAGCGTGTTCCCCTGGGAGTTATCGGCGCCATATATGAAAGTCGGCCCAATGTCACCATAGATATATCCAACCTGTGCCTTAAGGCAGGGAACGCCGTTATACTCCGAGGTGGCCGCGAGGCGCTCAATTCCAACAGCGCCCTTGCCCAGGTGGCGCAGCAAGCTTGTGCTGCTGCCGGGGTGCCTCAGGGTGCCATTCAATTTGTTGAATTTACCGAGCATGCCCTGGTGAATCACATGCTCCAGATGAGGGAAAGCATTGATTTGATGATTCCTCGCGGCGGCGCTGGTTTAATTCGGCTGGTATCCGAGAATGCCGCGATGCCCACGCTGACCGGCGGTATTGGTGTGTGTCATACCTATGTGGACAAAGCAGCTGATATCGATAAGGCCGTAAGGAGTGTTTATAATGCCAAGGTGCAGCGTCCCACCGTGTGCACTGCCCTGGATTGCCTGCTGGTACATCGTGACATAGCTCAGGAATACCTGCCTGCCATTGCCATGGAATGGAATAAGGCGGGGGTGGAGATTCATCCTGATGAGTGTGCCATGGCTATTCTCCAGGATGTTCCCTCCCTGGCGCTGGTGCCAGCAACTGATGAAGATTGGGGAAAAGAGTACCTGTCTCTCCGAGCG
>JAUXIH010000105.1 GCA_030621105.1 Dehalococcoidia bacterium
TAGCCACGGCAACTAAGGGAGATGGCGTCGAATCATATGTATATGTATTGGACGGGACGAACGGCACCCTGCTCTGGAAACACAATGTTGTTGGTGCGAGTGGTTACACTACAGCTTGCACCCCCGCAATTGTGGATGTGGATAAGGATGGTGTACTAGATGTCGTGGTGGTCTCTCAAAACAAGAAGCTTTATGCGCTAAGTGGGACTAGCGGAGATGAGATATGGAGTTGGACCCACACAGGAGGTACAGATGCTTCCGCACCAGCAATCGCAGATATAAACAATGATGGCATAATGGATATAGTGTTCGCAGCCGGCAACACGGTTTATGCCATTACGGAGGCACCATCTGAAGTCTGGGTGGATGATGACTTTAGTGAAGGGTCTTGTGGCGGGCATATCTGGCACTATGATGCCTTTGATAACATCCAGGACGGCATTGATGCGGCAGCTGGCAGCACGGTGCATGTGGCCAACGGGACCTACAACGCTACGAGCAGTCCCTTTGTCAGAATCACCACTGATAACTTGACTCTAATTGGTGAAAGCCGTGACGGCGTCATTCTAGACGGCACAGGTACCAGCACCATTGACTGGGCTAAAGGCATTCACGTCACAGCCAATAATGTTACCATCAAGAACCTTACAGTTCAGAATTTCGGCACTGACCCCGCAAAGTGTGGTTATGGAGTCCTGTTCCGCGACTATGCTCACGACACAGAAGGCGAAGGCTTTGTCTACTATACCGGCTGCACGGTTGACAATGTCAAATCACAGAACAACTGTTACCCAATGTACGCCTTCTGCAACCAACACCTCATCGTTCAGAACTGCCTCATTCAGAATAACCTTAGCGACGGCATGTTCATCGCTAAAGGCTCTAGTTACGCGACAATTACGGGAAACACAGTCCTTAACTCAGGAGACCACGGCATCTGGGTAGGCGGGAGCGGTTGGTGTGGGCCTTCTTGCCCAAATGCCACCATCATCAACAACATTGTGAATGGCGCTCGTGAAGGCGGAATCAGCTTTGTTGCTAGCGATACCGCTACAATTTCAGGCAATACTATAACTAATGTAGCCGGCGAAACTTCCCCAGATGGCTATAGTGCAGGAGCTCTCAGTCTAATAGGCGATTGCTCCAATGTCACCGCCACTAGCAATGTAATCTATAACAGCAGTGGCACATGGAATGGACACAACGGAACAGGTAATGGCATTGGAATATGGAATGGCACACCTTCCAACATCGCTTTGCACAACAATAGTATTTATGGAAACACTGGCTACGGTTGTTACAACTATACTGGTGTCGCTGTTGATGCTGAAAACAACTGGTGGGGAGATGCCGCAGAACCTTCTGCTCAAGTCAGTGGAAATGTAAATTACACCCCCTGGGCTAACGGACTTCGAGTACTCTCAGGAGATTCTCAAACAGGCACGGTGGGAACCGCTCTAGCCAATCCATTCGTAGCTCAACTGAAAAACAGCAATGGCGACGATGTAGCAATCAGCGGTATAACAGCCACCTATGCTATATCAACCTATCCCGACGGAGCCACCGGGCAATCCCTATCAGATACAAGCCCGACTACTGACGCAAACGGTCAGTCATCATCAACACTCACCCTGGGGAATAAAGCCGGCACTTATACCGTTACCGCCAATGTTCCCGGAGAAACAACGGCAACCTTCACAGCCACTGCCACCGCGGGCTCTCTTGACCACATAGTAGTCTCACCGGACACTGCCACCGTCACCGCTGGTAACACCCAGGCTTACACCGCTGAAGCCTTCGATGCTTATGATAATAGCTTGGGTGATGTGACCACCGAGACTACCTTCAGCATAGATACTGCTGCCGGCGGAAGCTGGGCAGCAAATGTCTATACTTCAGAGAATGCGGGTACATGGACGGTAACAGGTAGTTATAGCGGCAAGAGTGATACTGCTACCCTAACCGTTAATCCAGCAGCACCGCATACAGTAACTCTAACTGCTGACCCCAAGAGCATAACGGCAGATGGCTTATCAACCTCAACCGTTACATCCACAGTTAAGGATGAGTGCGGCAACAATGTAGCCGATGACACCGAAGTGGTATTTACCACAACTAAAGGTACTCTGAGCAGCGATACTGCCACCACAACCTCGGGACAGGCTCACGTGACTTTGACCTCATCAACAACTGCTGAGACAGCCACGGTAACGGCAACCGCCAATAGTGCCTCAGCATCAACCGCCGTGTTTTTCACTAAAGCTGGAGTGACTGTCACCGATTCCAAGGAGGAAAAAACAGCTCCCGGCGACCAGACGGTCAATGCCAAGACGGAGGCAGATACCGAGGTTGGGAAGTCAGGAACTGGCACGCCAACAGTTACTGTAGCTAAGTATTCGGATAACCCCGCTGGCGACACACCAGGCGGTTTTCAAACTGCCGGTGACTACATTGATGTGCACCTTGATAACACTACAAATGTCACCGAGATTCAGATTAAAACCTACTACACCGATGCTGAAGTCGCCGCGGCTGGCGTTTCCGAATCATCGCTAAGACTTAGGTGGTGGAACGGCTCAGCCTGGGCTGTGTGCTCGGATAGCGGAGTTGATACCACAGATATCGCCGGGCCGCCAGCTTATAGCGGCTATATGTGGGCAAAGATAAGAGATGACACCACGCCTAACCTAACCGATTTAGCCGGCGCCATGTTTGGAGGAATGGGGGCACTGCCAGCAGTAGGCGGAGAAGGCTCGGTTCCCTCACCTCACACCTTCACAGTGAACTTCCTGGGCAAAACCACTACCGCCTCAATTAGCTGGGACGGCTGGCTTAAAGTCCCCCTTGAGGCATCCAGCCCCGATGCTAAATGTAAATTGGAAATAGATAAGGACACCAGAATATTAACCGCAGAAGGCAGAGCAGCCAGTAGAATATCAGTTGAGATAGTGGGAACACCACCGCCACCACCCAATACCACAATAGTCGGCTCCGTCTACGATTTCACCCCAAACGGCTTGAAATTCAATAAACCGGTACTGCTCACGCTGGGTTACGACCCCGACAAACTGCCCGAAAATACCTCGTCTCTGAATATAGCCTACTACGATATACAAAAAGGCTGGACAAACTTGGAACTTGAGATGGGCGGCATAGCCGAAGTGGCCGGACTGAAGGGCGGCATCGGCGCCGGAGTAAATCACTTCACATATTTCGCAATTTTGGCCAAATTGGCACCAACTCCACCTCCACCTCCATCACCAACTCCCGCCGCCTTCAGCACAACTAACCTCAGCATCACCCCAACTTCAGTTGAACCCGGTGAAACACTAACCATAACGGCCACGGTAATAAACAGCGGGGGCACCGAGGGCAGCTATACAGCCATCTTGAAGATAAATGGCATCACCGAGGCAACAGAAGAGCTAACTTTGGCTCCAGATGCCTCTAAGGTAGTTAGCTTTAGTATTGAGGCCGGAGATGTGGCCGGGGATTACACAGTTGAGCTCGATGGACAGAGTGCCACCTTCACCGTAATTGCAAAGCCAACTAACTGGGCGCTCATCGGCGGCATCATCGCCTTCTTGATAATTATCGGCATCGGCATCCTCATTGCTATTAGAAGAAAAGCAGCTCTAGAAGGCTAAAGAGAGATAACAGGTCTGCTCACGGCGAAAACCCAGTTAATCTCCCTGGCGATAGTGGTGACTACCACGTTCATATTTCTATCCACCACCAGGTTGCTACCAGTCGTACTCGTCTACCTTAAAGACAACTATCCAACACTACTGCTAATTGAAGCCTCTATGCAAACAAAGTACAGGCTTCTCAGCTCCTATTTTAGCTCGTTAATGAGCTTTCGAAAGGCTTGCCGGTCTGTTTTACTGGCTGAGCTCAAGTTGTTTAATAGGCAGAACTTTTAGAGCAACCTTTGCTTTCGTCTAAGCTGTAGCCGGAGAGCACTGACCGCGCAAGTTGCACAGAAAGATGAAATGTGTTCATCAATTGCAGTCTGTCTTACAGCATTGGCCTTGTTTATCAATAGCCACAGGCATAGAATAAAAAACCTAGTAAGCCTTAGTGTTCTCATACACGGAGACGAGAAAGCGAGGAGGAGGCCTTATGATTGAGAAAGACTTGTTGCTTAACCTGTTCAATACAACATGCATCCAAAGGTGGAACGATAAGCTGCGTCCGGTAAACCTGGTTGAACTAGA
>JAUXIH010000056.1 GCA_030621105.1 Dehalococcoidia bacterium
AAAATAGCGGGTTTCAATATTGCTGTCGGCAGTGATGTCCACTTGCTTTGAGAAGTCCGTGAAGTAATTGCCATCACTATCAGTTTTAACCTCATGATAATAACAACAGTAGCAGTAGGGTGCAGGCGCAGACATCACACATTCACCACACGCCATTACCCCGATGATTGAGTCTGGCGGCGCCATGCCATATACCGTATCGGCATCTATATCCGCCTGAACGGTGAGGATAGGGACATCTAGCGACAGTACCTCACCCACAGCAGGTGTTACCTCTACGGTGTCGCCAGCAGCAATGAGAACTCCTCCACCCTCATCCTCAAACCAGGCATAGAAATAGCCATCACACCGGGAGACATAGGTATCCGTAGCCTTGACAATACCCGAGGAATCCTTGAGCAACAGGTTAACCTCAATATTAGGAGTGGTATAGCCGTGCACGAGGTTGCTGTTAATCCTGATTCTCAGCATTGGGACACAGAAGTTAAGATAGACAATGTTATCGTCAGGGTTAGTATAGGAGACATAAATGTAGTGTCCCCTTCTTATATCCAGGTTACTCGAAAAATCAGCAACATAATTACCCTCACTATCGGTTATTACCTCTTGCTGATACCATAGTACTTCCACTTCAATGTTCGAGTCTGGTGGCGCTGTGCCAGATACAGTATCAGCATCTATATCCGCCCCAGCGGTGAGGCCAACCACATCTACCGTTAGCACCTCACCTACATCTGGCGTTACTTCAATGGTATCACCAGCAGTAATAAGAACTCCTCCACCCTCATCCTCAAACCAGGCATAGAAATAGCCATCACAACGGGAGACATAGGTATCCGTAGCCTTGACAATACCCGAGGAATCCTTGAGCACAATGCTCACATTCACGTTAGGGGTAGTGTAGCCCCTCACGTAGTTGCTGTTTACCCATACCCTGGCAATAGGGGCATAGAGCCGGATATAGACCACGTGTCCCTCAGGGTCAAAGTAGCCAACGGAAACCCTATCTCCTCTCCTGATATCTGAGAAGGTACCAGTGTAGTTACCACTGCCATCAGAGGTAACCTCCTGGTAAGAACACTTCTCCCGGCATACATATATCCCAATGGTTGAGTCCGGCGGTGCCGCGCCGGATACAGTATCGGCATCCACATCTATCTCAGCGGTAAGGGCAACCACATCTACCGAGACGGTATCCCCTCCTTGAGGTGTTACCTCCACGGTATCACCGGCTGCACTGGGGACATCATAGCCATCACCATCTTCAAAGTAGGCATAGAAATGGCCATCAGAATAGGAATCTGCGGTAGCGGTAGCCTTGACGTCTCCTGAAGAGTTCTTGAGCACCAGGCTGACCACAACACTGGGAGTGGTATAACCATAGACATAGGGGGTATTTTCCCAGATTTGAACAGTAGTCGTAGGCAGCGGTGGGAAGATAGCTTCTCGTTCCACGGTAAACCTGTGGTATGTCAGGGAACCCGTCCAAGAGGAAAAGCTTTGAGGAGGAAACTGGCTACCTTCATAGACAATGGCGTGCCAGATACCAGCAATATCCGTACCCGGCACAAATTCATGCTGGCTGGTAATGACACCGCTGTTATCGGAGCTAACATCCCCGGTTGCTCTCAAGGTATAGCTACCGTCATAGTAGGCAACCCTGTAATCTTGAGCGGGCATAAAGCCAGCACCGTAAATATAAATGGTGTGCTCAGTGTTGTAGTCATCGAAACTCTCGCAGGGTGTGTTGTGGTCAGGGTCGCTATAGGAACCCAGATAGGGAACAAACCTCAAACCGGGCGCATCAACTGCATCTATAGCATCGTCAGCGGAGTTGAAGGTGCCCTGACCGGCACCTACCCTGTCTAAAATGATATCGTAATTCTCGTAGGTTGCTATGTCGCCTGCTGGGATGGAGTCTATCATGGTGAGTGGAAGGTTTCCGTTAGCATCAGCCGTCACTGTTTCCTGTGACCCAGATGGGTCCGAGCCAGCATTGAGCATATCACTCTCGCTCACCGGGTCGGGTTGAATCCAGATATTGTAGTCCGTGCCTGGTTCAAGGCCGATTGCTGCCACATAGACATCATCGCCGGGTGAGAAGAAGTCCTTTAGTATCCAATCCGACTCAGTTGACATAGCCCTCCTGGTAAGTTCAAAGTCAGAGTAGGCTGCCCAGTAATTAATGTTACACTCTCCCCACCTTATCCTGAACCAGCCGCTTTCCCCCCAGTCGGTGCCCCAGCTATTCTTGCAAATCCAGCATTCATTGTCATCGTTCCAGCCCACTATGGAGACCATATGTCCACCTAACAAGTATCCTTCGACATGTTCATACACGCCTCCCGTATAGTAGAGGAAGTCCTCGTAGACATCAAAGGCAGTTACCAGAGGGCGGTGTTGTAAATAAGCCTTTATGTCGTCCGGGCTGGGTGTCCCCAGTGAGACCCAGCTCCAGCTCTCAAGGTTCCATTTCCTTCCCTCGCAAAACGGTAAGGCAGTCCCGCCGGGAATGGTGTCGTTTGCCTGATAGGGAAGGCATGTCTCATCAACAGTGCCCGTATCTCTTAAGAAGTCCATAGTGTCGGACATATTCCACCCGTAGCAACCACCCTCGCTACACGAGAGCAGATACTGCTCCGAGAGGTCCATATCTATTGCTGGGTCATTGGCCGCGATATCAATCTGCGACTCCAGAGCGGCAATGGAGCCGAAGGCCCAGCAGCTTCCACATCGTCTCTGGTCCTTGATTGGCGTTGTCCAGTCAGCGCCGTCCTTGTCTCGCCAGTCCAGTGCCGCTGGAAGCGACGTTGCTGTAAACGTCCTTGCAGCAGTCACTTCAGAAGAGAGTTTTTCCTTGGGAAATACTACTCCACAAAGTGCCCTTTGTTCCTCGAGAGAAAGGGCTGAAACAGAAGTCTTTCCGGCCACCCAACCGGCGCTCTTCTGGCTAATTGCCGCTTGTACTTCTCCTAGTTCCTTTCTCTCTTCCTCGTCTGAGCCAGGTGATGCTCTTAGTGTCTCAACGTCTCGTTTCGGCACGTTTACCCAGCGTGGGTATTCTCCACTTCCCTCTACAGCAAGTCCGGCATGTATCCAGGCATCTATTCCGCCATCGATATTATAGGCATTTGTGAATCCGTAGCTGACTAGAAGCCGACAAGCCTCTCTGCTCTTCACGCCACTTTGAGAATAGATGAGGATAATGCTGCTGCGGTATCTGTCTAGAAACCCCCGGACGCTGGATTCACGACTGAGCCTGTCGAGTGGCATTGGTATTGACCCGGCAAGGTGAGCCATCTCATACTCTAGCTCCGTTCCGACGTCCAGTATGATGGCATCTTCATGCGAGTCTATTATCTGCCGGGCTTCCCGAGCGGTAATGTTGGTATAGGTAAGTTCACCGTCTGGGGGTAGAAAAGTGAGTTCTGGCCCCTTACCCAGCGGGTTGGTTGAGCCGGCTACGGCTGGGAATGAACTGCCGATAACCAGTGCCGCCAGTAAGGTGAGAAGCCCCACAGTTCTAAGCAGATTTTTCATCGTAACCTCCCTCGTCTGAAAATTGGTTGGCATGCGCCAAGGCACACACTATAGCCGAAAGCAGCTGACCACTTCCCCCGACCCTCTCCCGCGAGGGGTTAGTTACTTTTTATTAATTCTTTTCCTTATCTCTGCAGGGCATCCTGTGCTCAGGACGCTTTTAATACGCTGCGCTTTCGCCACACCAGGAAGTAAACCAGTAGTCCGGCAACCACCAACCCGGCGATAATACCACCGATGAGCCACCAGTTGGGCCCTGGAGTTGGTGCCGGGGTTGGCGTTGGGGCTGGTACCGGGACCGCCTCCTTAACTACGAATGAATCACCAAGTCCATTGACATCCACCTCATAGGTTTGGGCAATGTCCCTGGTCGCTATAAAGCTAACTTCCTGGCTTGCACCAGCGCCAAGTGCTACCTCTTTTCTGGCTTCCTCGACACCGTTTATCTTGAGAACTACAGTGTAGCTGCCCTGGCTGTCACCAGTATTGGTAACCGTAGCCGAAATAGTCACTTTCTCATTAGGTTCAGCCGAAGCCGGAGCAACCGACAAGTTGGAGATGGCAAAAGTTGGTGCTGGCGGGGCTAGCTTAGCAATTACAGCAAACTGAGTGAAGTGCCCTACCTGCGCTGAGATGGTATTTGTCTCTGTATCCACCGTGCTTTCCAGGGAAATCCACTGAGAGCCGTTCCAATAGGAGATATATAGTTCACCTTCCGCTACTCCCTCAGACAGCCCCTCGGGGTCATAGCTCATCGTCAGGGTAACTGCCGGGTCGAATGTAGCTCCGTCAGGGCCAAAGTCGTAAGCACATACGATTGCCCCTTGCTCCGGCGGTTCTGGTGGTGAGGTTACTTCGCTGGCTGAGAGTGAGCCCAGAGCCTTGCCCTCAGAATCGAGCAGCTTTGTTCCTTTAGCTATATCCAGGGAAGCCTTTTTATCCAGTGTCTTGAGTAAACAATCCCCTTGAGCGATGCCGCTACTATTCACTTTCAAGCTGGTGTCGACACTGAGCCCGCTCATCTTTACGGTGGTCGTGGATGGGAAGCCTCCACCTCCCCCAGGCGTTGGTGTAGGAGCAGGTGGTGCCGGTGGTTCAACTAGAGTAGCACCAAAGACACCATACTTACTCAGATGGTCAACCGTCCCGTATATGAAGTGCTCTGTTGTATTCACCCCGCTGTCAGGTACTAATCGCCATATCCCAAGTGTTACATCCCACAGATAGAGCTTGAGCGTGGACTCATCGGTTCCCTCCGGCAGCTCATCGGGGTCGTAGCTAACCTCTATGTATATTTGTTTCAGGTTATCGCGCAGCTCTGATGAAGCATTTATTTCAACGAATGCCCCTGCTGCCTCGCTTGCCCCTTCAGGGTTCCCCACATTTCCGGACGGGTTCTCAACATGCTGTGTAACCGTAATATCAGCATTGTTGACGGCGCCATTGGTCTCAATCTCCAGAGTGGTAGTGCTGGTGGTAACCTCCGTCGGGTCGATACCGTTAACATCAATAGTCTCTTTGCCAAAGGTTGCCGTCTTGGTTACCGTATTACCAGCTTTATCTGTTCCGGTTATGGTCACAACATAATCGCCGGGTAATATCGGGGATGTCTCGCTGCCATAGATACCAACCCAGTTGTTTACACCCACTCTCGTCATGGTAATAGTAGGGTTGATACTTACAGTTGGCGGTGCTATAAGTGCCTCGTTAGAGGTCACCATGATGATTATCGAATCTGTCGGGTCGCTCAAGCCCACCGTGAGCACGGGAGCCGTGGTGTCTACCGTCACATTAACAACACCAGATGTGCCAGTGTTAGGTGGAGTGGCACTATCGGAAGCCCTTACTTCAATCGTATTGGCTCCTGTATTCAGCGTAACCGTCTTCCCAAAAGTGCCATCAGGGGCGACCGATATCGGCTGAGGCGTACCATTGAGATAAAGCGTTGCCACAGTGATTGTCGGGTCGTTCACGGTACCGGTTACGGTTTGACCGGCGACATTGGTGACCAGTTTGTTGGTTGGCGTGATAATCGTGACTCCCGGTTTAGTATTATCAAGTGTCACGGTTATTGGCGAACCGGATGAGGAGGTATTACCAACATTATCAGTGGTTACCACCACAACGGTATTACTGCCGGGCACCAGGGTAATGTTCTGGCTGAAATTCCCATCGGCTACAGACATTACCTGCGGTGCACCGCCATTCAGGATAAGCAGTGCGATGCTGACGCCAGGGTCATCAATTGTGCCCGAAACTTGAATAGCAGGGGTGCTCACCACACTTCCGGGTGTCGGCGAGTTCAGGGTCACCACTGGTGCTGTGGTATCCAGCGTCACCGCCTTTGTGCCTGATGTCCCAAGATAGTCATCATCACCAGCGCGTCCTGTGGCATAGGCAGTAGCAGCTATGATGTTGCTACCCTCAGATATGGTAACATCCGCGGTAAAAGCTCCACCCGTTGCGGCGATATCCTGCGCCACCCCGTTAACTCTCAAGGTAACCGTGGCAGCACCAACTACGGTGCCGGTTACATTGAGTGACGGGTTGTTGGTGAGAAATCCATCCGCTGGTGAGGTGATGGTAACTGTTGGCTTATTCGGGTCAACCACCACGGTTCTCGTGCCAGATGTTCCTGTGTTGCCAGAGCCATCAACAGCCCGCACCAGGACGGTATTATTGCCGGTATTCAGGATGACGCCCTTACTGAAGTTGCCGCTAGTGTCCAGTGTCAAGGCAACGGGGTCACCCCCATTTACAATAACACTCGCTGTGGCGTTTACATCATCAACATTACCCGATACCGTCAGGGTCTTTCCACTGAGTATCAGCCCCTCCGTTGGGCTGGTGAGAGTTACCACCGGTGCCACCGTATCAGGCAGCACTGTAAGCGTGGTAACAGGGCTTGTTACCCCATCCTTTGCGGCTGTTATATCGGTAGTGCCTGCTCCCACTGCAGTCGCCAGTCCAGGATTAGCATCACCCACGGTTTGTATTGTAGCTGTAGTCAGAGTACCGCTAGCCCAGGCAGCAGTGTCTGTAACATCAACCGTTGAACCATCGGAGTAATTGGCAGTAGCTATGAACTGAAGCGTGGGGGGGTTACCAGATACAAAGGTAATCGTCGGGTCAACCGGCGTTACCGTGATAGAATCCAGCACAGCATCAGTCACCGTGAGTGCCGCAGCCGGGCTGGTTACCCCGTCCATTGAGGCGGTTATGTTAGTAGTGCCCGGAGCGTAGCTGGCAGCCAAACCGGCAGCGTTCACTTTAGCCACAGCGGTATCGCTGCTGCTCCAGGTTACAAGGTTGGTTATGCCCGCCGTAGAGCCATCGGAGTAGGTCCCGGTGGCGGTGAATTGTTGCGTCT
>JAUXIH010000119.1 GCA_030621105.1 Dehalococcoidia bacterium
GATCCCAAAGCTGAGTTAATGGTAGAATTCGAAGAGAATCACCACGAAATGGTGATCCTGAGGGATATCCCATTCTACTCCATGTGCGAGCACCACCTGCTTCCTTTCTACGGCATAGCCCATGTCGGCTATATACCCAGCATCAGAGGTAAGGTAGTAGGCGCAAGTAAACTAGCCAGAGTAGTAGAGATCTTCGCCAAACGACCACAGCTCCAAGAAAGGATGACAAAGCAAATCGCCGACACTATCTTTGAAACCCTCCGACCTGACGGTGTTGCTGTCGTTGTCCGGGCCGAGCATCTGTGTATGACTATGAGAGGAATCAAGAAGCCAGGAACAAACATCATAACCTCAGCGGTCCGAGGAAGCTTTCGCAAAACGGCTGTAACTCGTTCCGAATTCCTCTCTCTGCTCCAGGAAAGGTAATCAGTTACTCATGATGTAGAGCATCGATGGGATCCAATCGCGCAGCCCGAATCGCTGGATATACGCCAGAAGCAAGGCCAACAAAAACAGCCATCCCCATAGCGATAGCGACAACATCTGCTGGCAGCATGGCTGAAAAAGGATATCCCATACTAGCCAGTACGATGGATGCGATCTTAATGAGAATCCATCCCAGGAGAACTCCAATCATCCCCCCCAACAAGCTCATCACGGCAGACTCTGTAAGAAACTGAATTAAGATATCACGTCGCTTAGCCCCCAAAGCCTTGCGAAGTCCAATCTCTCTGATCCTCTCAGTCACAGAAACTAGCATGATGTTCATGATACCGATGCCACCCACAAGAAGTGAAATGCCAGCTATCCCTCCCCAGACAATTGCTCCTATAGCATACATCTGGTCAGCCGTACTCGATATATCACCCATGCTGATCATGGTGAAATCGTCATCATCTCCCGACTTAATATGATGTCGCTGTCGCAGGATAGTGCTGATTTCCCATTGTGCTGAATCTACAACTTCCTTGCTTTGTGCCTGGATAGATATGCCTTGAATGGAATGTCCACTGCTACCTGCCACTCCAGATGATATTGTTGCCTGCGCTGTACTCAGGGGAACTATTGCCGCTTGGTCCTCACCTCCAAACATGCTTCCTTTAGTCTCTAAGACTCCGATGACCCTGAACTGTCGGCCATTGATTCTGATATCCTGGCCCACAGGTGATAGCTGCCCAAAAAGGTCTTCGGCAAGCTGCTTACCCAACACAACAGCCCTCTTCCTCCCTTGATAATCCTGAGCAGTAATAAACTCTCCCTGTTCTATCTGTAAATTGCGCACATACTGATAATTAGGCATTACGCCCATGGTGATGCTGGCAATATTCTCGCCCCCAGCTACTATCTGGGTCATAGTCTGAGTAATAGGAGATACCAGGAATACAGAAGGAGCATCCCTGGCAATAGCCTCAGCATCTTCCAGAGTCAATGTTGCCGATGGACTGACTGATCCTCCAATGCCACCTTGAAATTTAGCAGCCCCGGGAGTGACAAAAATGAGGTCAGCTCCCAACGACTGAAAGGACTCCTCTACCATAGCCTGTTCCATTTTTGTAAGAGACACCATGGATATCACAGCTGCCACACCAATCAAAACACCCAGCATGGTCAATGCCGAACGCATCTTGTGGCTGGATAACGCCCCCAAGGCAGCAAAAAGGCAATCTCGTAATTTCATCCCTCAATCTGTCCATCAAGGATTTTAATTGTGCGCTGAGTATAGGTAATAATGTATGGCTCATGAGTAACCACAACAATTGTTATTCCTCGCTTATTCAGCTCCTGAAAAAGCAACATGACTTCCCTGCTGGTTTTGGTATCCAGATTCCCTGTAGGCTCATCAGCCAGAATAATGGATGGATTATTCACCAGTGCCCGCGCTATGGCTACTCGCTGTTGCTCTCCTCCGGCTAATTCACTTGAGGTATGCCCCACTCGATGAGACAGCCCTACAGAATCCAGTGCCTCCAGAGCTCGCTGCCTCCGGTTCTCAACACCTCCATAAACGAGAGGAAGCTCCACATTGGCCAGTGCAGTAGTCCTGGGCAATAAGTTGAAACTTTGAAATACAAATCCAATCTTCCTGTTTCTTATCTCAGCAAGCTGATCATCACTAAGGTTATTAACCTCAACTCCATCCAACCAGTAACGCCCTGAATTGGGCCTATCAAGACAACCAACAATATTCATCATCGTAGACTTACCTGACCCAGATGGCCCAGTGACTGAAACCATCTCTCCCGTCTCAATATGAAAACTTACTTCCCGCAGAGCCACGATTTCCGTAAGGCCCATTCGATATACCTTAGTCACGTTATCAAGCCTGATCATCTGTTATCCAAAGAAGCTTATGGCAAACTGTGAGGCAGGAGGCACAACTACCGCCTCTCCCTTCTCAAGTCCTGATAGTATCTCGGTATGCATGCCATCGCTCAAGCCCAACGTGATTGTCCTCTCCTCCGTCTTTCCCTCGCTTGTAACCACCTCAACATAAGGATTCTCCCAAGAACCCTGTATCGCCCTGTTAGACAACAACAACACATCGTTGCGCCAATCAATAATGACATCAGCAGTAGCACTCATGCTATCCCTGATGTCGGCATCAGTTTCCGTCAGGACTATGGTGGACTTATAGGACACCACCCCTGCCTGTGTTGTGCCTGCCGGGGAAACAAAGGAGACCTCACCCTCAAGTTCCTTGCCAGGCAAGGCATCCATGGTAACAACCGCCTCCTGTCCTACCCTGACTTGAGAAATGTCTGTCTCATCAATGAGGCCAGTCATTTTTACTTCACCAGTATCTATCAAACAAATGGCAGGGCTGGTATAGGTCGCAGCGGATAGTTGTTCTCCCTCGGTTATCTCAATGCCTGCTATGGTGCCGGCGAAGGGAGCTGTGATGGTCGCCTGAGCCAGGTCAGCCTTAGCCATATCCAGCGCCGCTTCAGCTTTATCAACATTCAACTCTGCCAGCCTAACACTGAAAGGTAAGGCCCATATCCTAGCAGCTGATTTATTCTCCGCCTTGTCCAGATTCTCCTTTACTTGATCCATGTAGCTCTGGGCTTGCTCCAGTTCGCCTTGCTGCAATAGTTCCTGTGCCTGGAGCAGGTTCTTTTGTGCCTCGTTCAGTGCTATCCATGTACCTGGCAGATCCGTGTCGTAAGTGCAAACATAGTTAATGGGGTATATTGTCTGCATCAGCTGATACTGTGCCATCTGGTATTCCACCTGCCTCATCTTTACCAAGGCCTCAATCTTAGGAACATCCAGCCGGGCCAACTCCTGTCCTCGTTCGACATGCTCTCCCTCACATACTTCTATGTCCTTAACTATGCCGGTAGTGCCGAAGGAGAGAGACACCTTATGTGGCATCTCCAAGCTGCCACTGACGGGAACACTCACTACCAGATCATCACGAAACACCTGGGTGGTCTCCTGAACAACATTGGATCCACCACAGCCAGCGAAAGTGATGGTAAGCAAACATATTCCGGCTATTACAGCTAGATACTTCTTCATATTATCACCTCTTTATACTATAACAATCTCGCTACTATACAATCTTACTCTTTCCTAATCAGCCTCCATTTT
>JAUXIH010000149.1 GCA_030621105.1 Dehalococcoidia bacterium
GCGGGTGGCAGCCGGCCTTCCTGTATTCCGGCATCGTGGCCATCGTCGTGGCGATATTATGGACCGTGTTCGGTAGAAGTGTCCCTGAAGGAGTGGAGATTCACATGCCTCCGGTGTTGGAGGGCGTGAAGCGTGCTTCTCGCAGCAAGAATATCTGGATACTGGCAGCAATGGCGTTCCTGTTCATGGGCGTATACGTGGGATTATCAGCGAACCTTCCTCATGCACTGGAGAGCGTGCACGGCATGTCGCCGTCAGCCGCTGGGGCAGCGGCATCACTGCTGTCCTTTGGCTTGGTTGCTGGTAACATTGTTCTACCCATCATTTCTGGTCGGGTGTCACGGCGAAAGCCCTTCCTGTATGTTGCTGCTCCACTGGCCGCCATATTCCTGTTTGCCGCCTGGCAACTGGCGCCGGGTGCGGGCATGTGGGTCGCACTGGGCATTGGCGGATTCGTCCTGGGGAGCGTCTTCCCCACGATACTGGCAGCGCCAGTGGAACTTCCCGAGATTGGCCGTGCCTATGTGGGAGGAGCCGCGGGAATCATGTTATCTTTCCTGGCGCTGGGAGCTGTTGTCATTCCTAACCTGGTCATCACTCCCATCGTGGCAGAGGGAACGCTGTCGGCCTTCACCTCGGGTTTCCTGGTGTTCTCCATACTGCTGGTAGCGCTGGCAGTGGTCGCCATATTCATGAAGGAGACGGGAAGAAAGACGGGCTGACAGGATAAGCCTTGAGCTTATGCCAGCAAGGTAATGACCAGCAGCGCTATAGCGGCAAGGATCAGGTAACGCCCTACGGAGATGAGCCACCCCGGGAGAAAACCCCGGCAGTTGATGGCATCGAGTAGCTGCTTCCGAGGTATCATCCAGGCGATGAGGGCGGCACCTACCATACCTGCCACTATCACCACCCCCGAGCCGGTAACCTTGTCCATCATGTCCAGGAAGGGCTGACCTCCCACGGTGAGATTCACCGGAGTGAAGCTCAAAGCTGAGGGAATGCCCAGGGCTGTCACCAGCGCCACTACTACCAGCGCCGCCCGGCGTTGTGACAGGTGAAACTCGTCACGCACGGGTGCCAGCACAACAGCCAGTCCACCAAGACATGAAGTGAATGCCGCCACAAACAGGAGAAGATAGAAGGCGATGCTGATGAAGGCGCCGCCGCTGAGCTCGCCGAACACCGCGGGCAGTGCCGTAAAGGCCAGCGCACTGCCGGCATCGGGGGCAATGCCGAAGCTGAACACGATGGGGAATATCATCAATCCTGCCGTTATAGAGACGACAGAATTGGTCCCGGCCACTGCTGCTGAAGCCTTTACCACGTTGACTCCGCGGGGGATGTAGCTGCCATAGGTTATGAGGAAGCCCTGCCCGATGGCGAGGGAATAGAACGCCTGCCCTGCGGCCATGCGCCATATACCGGGGTCGAGCAGGTGCTCCATATCGCAGCTGAAGTAGAACTCCCGGGCCGCGCCCGCCTGGGGCAGTGTCTGGGAATATATCGCCAGTCCACCCACCACCAGCACCAGCAGGGGGAGCAGTATCTTGCTTATGCTCTCCAGCCCGGTGATGCCGCGGCGCAGCACCAGCACTGACAGTGCCCCGATTACCAGCAGCCAGTACAGCGAGGCAAACCCCGAGGTGAACACCCCGAAACCTACCAGGTTCATTCTTATGGCATCGATGGCATAGCCCAGCGTCCAGCCGCTCACGACCAGGTAGTAGCTCATGATGGCTGTGGCCATGGCTACCAGGAACCACCCCACCCACGGTCCCCACCTGGGGTTGATGCGCCGGAACAGTCCCACGGGGCCTCGCCCGGCCAGGCGGCCGGCGCTGGCCTCCAGCACGGTCAGTGGTATGCCGATGGCGAAAATACAGATGGCGTATGCCAGCACGAAGGAGCCGCCGCCGTTCTCTCCTGCCATATAGGGAAAGCGCCAGATGTTGCCCAGGCCGACGACGCCTGCAATTGATGCCAGTATGTAGGTGCGCTGCGAGGTCCACACCGGGCGGGGAGCAGAGCCATCTACGGTCTGGCTGACCTCGAGCTTTCCCGGGAACAATTTAGCTATCCGACCCTCTCCCGGTTACCAGTGGAATTAAAAATACCACGCAGGCGGCAAGAAATATAATACTGCCGATGAGCATGAGCCCCTGGTTATCGGCTATGCTGGATGCGATGAAGAAAGCAGCACATACTATGAACAGTATCCAGCCCCAGAGTTGGAATTTCCGTTCCCGTGCTGTTCTCATTATTCTGGAAGGTTGTTAGCTCTCTACTTCTCTGCCTTGCCTGGCTGCCCCAGTATGTCCTGGGCCTGTTTCGTGGCTTCCATGGCTCCCCTCTCCACCGCCATCGCAAGGTACTTCTTAAAGTCGATGAACTTGCCCACGCCGTCTATCACCGCGCCGGGCACCTTGGAATCCTTGAGCAGGAAAGTATGCAGTTCTTTGCCCAGGTTCTCCTTGAGTTCGTCATATGTAATGGTCTCTCCCAGTGTGGCTGCTGCGCTGCGCAACCGGTCCAGTTCCGCGGCCAGCGTTGTTTTCACCGATTCCAGGGCAGTATGCTCTTTTTTCAGGTGGGCCAGCTCGGTGGTCAGTGTTGCCTTCTCCGACTCCAGGCTGGAGATTTGCGTTTCCAGCTTGCCAATCTGGCGGCGCAGCTCCTCGGCCAGGCTGTTGTGCTCCTTATTCAGGTTGTCTATCTGAGACTCATATTTCTGGGCCAGGTCAGCCTTTTCCTTGTTCAGCACCAGTGTCTGCTTCTTCAGGTGCTCGATGTCGGAGAGGCTCTCCACCACATGGTTGTAGTT
>JAUXIH010000071.1 GCA_030621105.1 Dehalococcoidia bacterium
GACTATCGACTGGATTTTAAGGTGGGTTCCCTGGGCGATGCGGGTTGTCTTAGCTTTTTCCCATCAAAGGTGCTGGGGGCTTATGGTGATGGGGGGATGGTAATTACAAACGACCTTGAAATTGCCGAAAGGGCAGTCATGCTCCGCAATCATGGCTGCCAGCAGAAATATTATCATCTCATCCCTGGCTTTAACAGCCGCCTCGATTCCCTCCAGGCTGCTATTTTGCGGGTTAAGCTAAGGTACTTTGATGCGTGGAACAGGCTGAGACAACAGAAAGCCTCATTCTACAGCCAGCTATTTGAGGAAATAGACGGTGTTGAGCCACCTTGTATTGCACCTGATAGCTATCATATTTTCAATTATTATACGATTCGGCTAAGGAAATCCCATGGTGATAGGAATAGACTACAGGAATATCTTACTACCCAAGGCATTGCCACTGCTATTTACTACCCACTTTCGTTACATCTTCAGGAAGTCTATCAACCTTTAGGTCATAAATCGGGAGAATTCCTTGAGAGCGAGGAGGCTCAGGAGGAGGTTCTATCACTGCCCATGTATCCTGAACTCAGTGAAGGGGAGATAGAGAAAATAGTAGGCACAGTCAGAGACTTCTGCAAAATGCGGGCAGGAGTTCAGCAATGAAAGCAATTCTGGCCGCTGGTGCCAGGCCCAACTTCATGAAAGTCGCGCCCTTGCTTCGAGCGATGCACAAGTTTAACGAAGAGCGCGACAAGTTCTTTGAGCTGATTTTAGTTCACACCGGTCAGCATTATGACTATGAGATGTCTCAGGTTTTCTTCCAGGACCTGGAGCTTCCCGAGCCGGATATATATCTCGGGGTCGGCTCTGGGACACACGCCGAGCAGACGGGTAAGGTGATGATCGAGTTTGAGAAGGTGCTTTTTAGAGAAAAGCCCGATTTGGTTCTAGTAGTTGGCGATGTCAATTCGACTTTGGCAGCGGCCTTGGCAGCGGTGAAACTTTGTATTCCAGTAGCTCATGTGGAAGCTGGGCTGCGGTCTTACGATAGAACAATGCCTGAGGAGATAAATAGGCTTCTCACCGATGCCATTTCTGATTACCTCTTCACTCCCTCTCTTGATGCTGATGAGAACCTCAAAAAGGAGGGCATACCCAAAGATAAGATTTTCCTGGTCGGCGATGTAATGGTAGATAGCCTACTTTACAACAAAGCCAAAGCTGCGCAATCTGAGATTCTCCCCCAGCTAAACTTAGCTGAAGGAGGCTATGTCCTGCTCACTCTGCATCGTCCTAGCAATGTGGATAACAGAGAAACGCTACTCCGAATAATTAAAGCTTTGACAGAAATCTCCCATAGGATCCCCATTGTTTTCCCTGCTCATCCCCGTACCCAGAAAAAACTCAAAGAATTTGACTTACTCAACCATTTACCAATCAGCAATCACCAGTTTCTCCTCATTGAACCCTTGGGCTACCTTGATTTCCTTAATTTAGAAATGAATGCTAAATTTGTGATGACCGATTCCGGAGGAATACAAGAGGAGACCACGGTGCTAAACATTCCCTGCCTCACTCTGAGAAACACCACCGAAAGACCTATAACTATAGCTCAAGGAAGTAATGTTTTGGTGTGGAACAACACCCAAAAGATTATTGAAGAGGCTTTTAAAATCCTCGATGGCAATGCTAAAAAAGGAACTTGTCCTGAGCTCTGGGATGGCAGGGCAGCGGAAAGGATTGTGAAGGTATTAGCTAAAGGGGAGAGAATTTGAGGATTTTGATGCTCCTTGATAGATTTTTCCCTCCCGACATTCGGGTGGAGAAGGAAGCACGGTCACTCCTCGAAGCGGGATATCACGTATTTCTTCTCACAGCAGGCGAGGATGATATGCCAAACGAGGAAATAGTAGAGGGCATAAAAGTAATTTGCAGGAAGTCGCCTCAAAATTTCTTTAGAATGGCATGGAACTACTTTTGCTCCCAAGTATTCTTTATCCATCCCTTTTGGAAGAAAGCTTTAGAAGATGCTGTAAGGCGATACAAGGTTGAGGCTATTCATGTTCACGACCTGCCATTGGTGAATATGGGGCTGAATGTAGCTCACAGATTCAACCTTCCGCTCATTGCTGATTTGCATGAGAACTATCCCGAAGCAGTAAGGCAATATCGCGTGAGACCAAAACCAACACAAAGGATTTTTAATTTAGCTTCCCCCTTGTGGAGGTGGAAGCGGATGGAAAGATTCTGCGTTCAGCAAGCAGACAGAGTAATCACTGTAGTCGACGAAGCTAAAGAACATTATATTAATGATTGCGAAGTTTCTCCAGAAAAGGTCACTGTAGTAATGAATACCGAAGATTTAGATTACTTTTATTCACTGCCAATCAAAGAAGACATTGTTAAAAAATACCAGCCTTATTTCACCATCTCCTATGTTGGCGGCTTTGGTCGCCACCGAGGGATACAGACAGCTATTTCAGCCATGCCCAAAATACTATCTGAAATCCCCAATGCTCGCCTTCTCTTAGTAGGCTCAGGAGGTAATGAGATAGAATTAAGGGAATTGGCAAGAATAGAAAAAGTAGAGCAAGCAGTAGAATTCACCGGCTGGCAGCCCTTTGATTTAGTCCCTTCATATATTGCGGCCAGCAAAGTTTGCCTCATTCCGCATATTGCTTCAGGACATACCAACAGCACCATCCCCCACAAAATCTTCCAAGCTATGGCTATGGATAAGCCAGTGGTAGTCTCTTCGGCAAAGCCATTAAAGCGGATTGTAGAAGAAACTGGTGCCGGCTTAGTTTTTCCTTCGGGAGATGCCGGGGCTCTTGCCGAAGCAGTGATAAGAATCTATCGAGATAATGGACTGGCAACCAAATTTGGTAAGGCGGGGAGAAGGGCGGTACAGGAAAGATATAATTGGAACATAGAAGGAAGGAAGTTAGTTGAACTGTATCGGGACTTGGAGGAAAGCCACTAATGGAGACCCGCTCTCTATCTTTTACTAAGGTGAAGGGTGATATTACTGAAGACATTATAGACTCCATTACTCAGCTTGATGGTTGGATAACAGCTAATGGCTGGGCAGGATATGACCCTTATGATATTAAGGGGCATCCTTGGGTTCTCAAACTAATTTGCAATCAAAACCAAACTAGGGTTCTCCGGTTAACAGAAGGGGGCTTATTGCTAACCCTCGAGGTTTCCCCCCAAGCTTCCAGGAATCTGCTCAGGATCAAAAAGAGGATAAATGCCAAGGCAATGGGACTTTTTGCTTCGGCTTACTTAATACTATATCAACAGCTTAAAAACGACAGTTACCTCCAAAAGACCTGTGAATGTCTCAAATGGCTGGAGGAAAATAAGAGCCATGGCTATGCTGGAGCCTGTTGGGGCTATCCTTTTGATTGGCAATCGGTGGTTTTTATTCCCAAGCGAACCCCATCGGCAGTAGTATCCTCAATTTGTGGCGATGCCTTCTGGGATTTCTATAAATTTACCGGCGATAAAAAGTATCTTGCTGTTTGCCAAAGCATTTGTGAATTTTTCATTAACAATTTGAATGTAGATTACATTGAGGATAATAGGCTCTGCTTTAGCTATACGCCAATAGACAGGTTTCACATTCACAATGCTAATCTGTTTGCTGCCGCATTTCTAATCAAAGTAGGGAAGGAATTAGACCGAGAAGACCTCTACCAGCATGGAATTAAAGCCCTGAATTATACTCTCAATGCCCAGAATGAAGATGGCTCATTCTACTATTGGGCACTCAGCGAGAAAGAGGCTTACGATATTCCTGACGCCACCTTGAAGACCATTGACCATTACCATACTGGGTTTGTCTTGAGAAGTCTTTACTCCATATATAAGAGTACGGAAGACAAAAGAGTCCTTAAGGCTTTATTATTAAGAGGGTATCAATTTTATCGAGATAACTTGTTCGGGGATGAGGCGGTGCCAAGACTAAAGCCCGAGTCTACATATCCAATAAACATCCATAGCTGCGCTGAGGCAATTTTGTGCATGTCTACTTTAAGTGACACTTTCCCCGATGCCTTGGAATATGCCCAAGATGCCTTCCTTTGGACAAAGGAAAACATGCAAGATAAAGACGGTCATTTCTACTATATAAAAACTAAAACTAGAGTGAATAAAATGCCCTACGTCCGCTGGGGACAAGCCTGGATGATGAGGGCGTTGGCACAATTTTTAGAGGTGAGAAAGGAAGGGTTACAAAATTGAAGAAAGGGATTGCCATCTCAGTTTATGACAAGTTCGAAGAACTCGCTATCCTTGTGGATATTATTCGCCAGAATTTTTCCGACAAGTACCTGATTGCCGTCTGTTGCAACCATCCTCAAGGCGAGAGCCATATCAGCAAACTAGATATAGATGGTTATGTCCAGGGCCGAGACATATTCTTCTCCCCAAAACTCCCATGGAGCCAAGGAAGGCCGCTTATCGTTTGCCGAAACACTGACACGGTTCAGCGCTCTTGTACCAAGGCCATTGAGCTAGGTGCCGATGTGGTGATGCATATTCACTGTGATGCCTGGCCGTTAAATGAGTCTAAACTAAATGAACACTTTGCCCTTGTATCTGAGAGGGGCAAAAAATTCGCTGCTCGAGGTTACGGTTTTGGCTTTTACGGCAGGGATGTGCCCATAGGAAGAATAGACGACCATTTCTTTTTCTTCAATGCTGCCTACCTTAAAGAAATTAAGTTTTTCGACTTTAACCCACTTGAGATGTTACCTCATAAGTTAAGCATCCATGGGATTTTGTGCATGCAGATTCTGGTCAAGTTAGGCCTGAAGAACTTTTTACTCTACCATGACCAGTCGGGCTGTGAGTGCTGGCCTGGTCAGGAGAAGCATCTGCCCTGGTATCCAGTTAAGCCGAGTTCCTATGACCCAGTGCGATATTTCCTGCACGTGCATCGTCAGTCGTATCCAGAAGACTGGGGACAACAACTGCAGGCATTCTACCTCCGAAAGAATGGAATGACCAAAGGAGACTGTATTGAGACTTTCCTGCGAAAGTACACGATGCCAGAGGAAGAATTAGTTAGGCTACTAAACACTGAGTATTGCTCTTTGCTACGCTCACTCCGCCGGAGGGGCATTCGTCCCGAGCCACTTGCCCAGGATCTTGTTGCTATGCGAAAAGCACTGATGGAGGCCAGCAAGACACCCTGGACAGTGTTACGTAGTCTAGCGGCTCACATGCTGCGTACCCTTGGGCTTCAGTATGTGGGTAAGAGAAATGTTGTTGCCGGGCACCCTGATAGTCTCTGGCCTGGAGTGGATGTGGCAGCCTACTACCGCCAAACGCTAGACAAGTCATGGTTCCCACCCGATACCGAGTTTTGGTTTGATTCACAATGAATATGGATTACCAGAAAGCCCCGTCTACATATAATAAACAGGTTACCGTCATAATACCGGCTGCGGGCCAGGTAAGCGACAGCCTGTTGCCTCTGTCAGGTAAATCTTCGGCAGTGATGATCCCGCTCAATGGCAAGCCTGTGATCTACTGGACGTTGTCATATCTCAGAGAGCTTGGCTTAAGGAAGTTCGTGATTGCGGTGCGCCATGCCCGGCAGATTATCTTCCAATTGGCTGAGGTAGCGGTGTCCAGAGACCTGTTTGCTGCCATTCTGGAGCGGATAACTAGGTTAAGCCTATCACCCGGCTAAGTGCAGCCGAGGAGATACAAGCAGCCAGGTGAGAAAGATGGGGATAGTATGACCTCTTTCGTGATGGAGAGCTTTGCCAGCGTTGATGGACGAGGATTCCAGGAGCAGCGGTATACGGCTCGCTCGTGGAGGAGGCTATTGCAGGGCCCTGTAGTGGAGATTGACAACTAGGTACCATGGATATATTATTGGCGACAAG
>JAUXIH010000027.1 GCA_030621105.1 Dehalococcoidia bacterium
ATTGAAGGAGGCGGGGCTTACAGGCGTAGTAGCAAGGGTCTACAAAACTAGTGCTTTACGTCAATGGGCTAGTGAAGTTAGACAAATGAATCCTAGAGACTACTTGGGAGCATGGAGTAAATTTTTCTCCCTGTGCTTTAAGAGCCCAGCAGTCAGAAAGTGGATAAAGGAAATAAGCGTTCCCCCTAGAAGCGTTTTTAGAATTTTCAAATACTTCGGATATGGAATATACGTTGGCAGGAAATAAAAGGGGGAGCATTGATGCTCTCTCTCTTTTTACCACTGCTCATCCAGTGATGAGCAGTGGGATGTATGTCAATTCAACAAAAAGCCAAGAAGTTTAGTATCAATTGAAAAACAAAACCTTTGCCTGGGTATAGGAATAACCCTTTTCCCGTGCGGAATGTAGTTACGACTTTCGAGTGCAAAGTGGTATTGACTCGATGCTAAAATAGCATTCCGTCACGTGGCCCACTTGGCCTTAAGCACTGGCTAATCGAATTGCAAGGTGTGTGCTATTTCCGAAAACAGGGCTTCATCGTACTTTGCGAGCAGAGATATCGTGCTTATTGTGACAATGACCGACTTGTTATCCCTAACTGCTCCTAGGGCGAAACAATCCGCTCCAAACCCCTGAGCCTTCAATTTGACTGTGGCCTCGGAGGCTGGAGTACCATCTGCCAGGGTTGTCTCCGTCTCAGAGACAATTTCAACTTCTGAGGCGCCCCCTCCCTCCAGTACGGCGGTGAGTACATCTCCAAAGGTGGTGTCCTCTTCGATATCTTGGATGGAAACACCCAGCACGGGGACCCTAGCAGCTGCTGCAGCATAGAAGACGTTTGTTGGGCCTCCGCCCTCTGTCTCTTTCCAATCCTTGGGGTATTTGAGGGAGAAACCATAGTCTGCATTTGTATACTCGGCGGCTTCAAACGAGAACTCGCCTGCCACTGGCTTTTCGGGGGCAGTCAAGTCTCTGGGTGGAGTGGTCGGCTCCTCGACAGTTTGTTCTCCGCACGTGCATGCGGGCAAAGTAAGCCCAAGAACAAGCACCATGGCGACAAACAGTACAGCGAACTTGTTTTTGTATACCTTGCCTATCATGATGCCTCCCTTTATCTTTACTCTTTTTGAGAACCAGCATCGACTTCTCACTACACTATATCATTTTTAGACTGCGTTGATAAGAGGTTTTCTAAAGAAGGCCATGCAGGGTAAAAGCAAGAACTTTTTCAAGGACCTTTGCGTTTGTCTAAATCGTGGTGGAATTTTGCATACTCTATCACATTGCTGGGGTGCACATTTCAGGCAACACTCGCCGCAGTCTCAAGGAATGCTCCCCCGCCGAGGTGTTGATAGATACCTCACAATCTCACTACCTTACTCTTCTATAAGAGACACACTTATAACATGAGGTCCAACATGTGTCCCGGTTACACAGCCAACCCTGGACACGTAGATGCGTTCTTTAGGGAACAGGCTGCTAAGGCGCTCCACAAGTTCGTAAGCTTCGTCAGGAGTGGTAGCATATTCTACAGCCAACTCCCTTATCCTACCAGAAAAACCTTTTACATAATTATATAACCAGTCAATGGCTTTGATGCGACTCCGCTCTCTGGCGCAGGGAATAACTTCACCTTCCTCTACCCCGCAAATAGGATGTATTCTTAGCAGGGAGCCGATAAGTGCCTGCGCCTTACCAATCCGCCCTCCCCATTTCAGGTATTCAAGGGTGTCAAACGCCATGCGGACGTGAGTCTTTGGAATAAGCTTGTTAACCGTGTCCATAATCTGTTCCAGATTGGCTCCCTTTTGAGCTTCCTTAGCCGCAGTGATAACTAGTAGACCTTCACCCATTATGTCTGAAAGAGAATCAATGACCTCTATTCGGCATCTTCTCTTGACTAAATCTCTAGCTGTTAGCGATGCCTCACAAAAGGCGCTATGTTTGGATGAGAGGTGAATAGATAAAATCTCATCACTTTCCTTGGCTAGTTGTTCATAAACCTGAGCAATCTCTCCCGGAGAAGGAACAGCCGACTGAGGCAACTCTTTCTTGGACATTAGCTTTTGATAAAATTCATCAGAGCTAATGTCAACTCCGTCACGAAAAATCTCTTCACCAAAACGTACTAGTATTGGAATCACGGTTATTCCTAATTCCTCAGCTATGTCTACCGAAATATCAGAAACACTGTCAGTCACAATTTTTACCACCGTATACCCCCTAAAATCTCTGCTCTGCTAGTCCTAGTTCAGGTCAGAGTCCATGATACCTCAGGCGACACAGCCAGGCAACACCTCATAGCAGGTCTAGGTTATTATAACCAGGAACCCCATCATCTTTGGATATCGAGGACACAATCCATCGAAAAGTTACATGGCTTGCCGCTTTGCAAGGTTTACCTTGCTCAGAGCCGCGTATTATCGCATGCCAACTTCAGACATGTTTCAGGGCACCGCGATAGCCCTCGTAAAGGTAAGAATGGCTCCTTTCTAGCTATATCCCCTCACCGCCCCCGGGTTATCCGATAATAGCATCTGGGACGATGAGTTTCTATAGGAATGGGAGACTGAAATGGCTATGGCCGGTCAGATGGTCAAAAGGTTGGTCACAAGATGTGAGAGATGCGGTCAGGATAGCTCGGCTGGCACCCAGTTTAAGGGTCAAAAGAGCCATTGAGCTATTACTACCTCGGGGGTGAGGGGGGATAGGAATTATACCTATTTCCTAATCTATAACTGCATCACACCGACGCCGTTTAGCTTTGGGTGCTGATGCACTCTAGCGATGCATTTTAGCTTTGAGTGTCGGTGTCATTTGACAAAATAGCGATGAACTTAGCGACGGCTTTTAGCTTTAGAGGCGATGAGGTTAGCGATGACTATCGAAGAGGTTAATCATATTTGATGAGGGAGCCGAGCAAGTGATCCGCTAAACAAATGACAAGATTGTTTCTGTTAATAGTGCGGGGCAGGCTCAGGCCCCATCATATACAAGCTTGTGACCCGGCTGCCTTGGGGAAAACGGCCATGATGGTCAGCTGCCTAGTCAAATGACAATCAGTCGCAAGGGAGTGAAAAGGACTACACCTAGAGTATGTTTCTAGTACTCAATGAGCTAACTGAGCGAGGGGGTGAGGGGGTCTCTCTTGCGAAGCTAGACGGGGGCTTGCGAGCAAGGCACTTGCATATAAATCTAGCTGTTCCCTTGCGTATGCCATCGCAAGCCTTCTTGGCTATAACCTAGCAATTTCTTGCAGTTTTCTTGGCTATGACATGGCTAAGTCTCCTTCGCTAGGCCAAAGGTAAGGCCCTTTAGCTATGCAACATTGGCTTTTCGTTAAGTGTTGCCAATCACCACTTAGAAGTTGGATAGTTCAGCTTGGTCCTGCTTTTTATACCTCATGTGGTACTGAGACAGTGATGAGGAACGATTCATTTTCATACGATCTATCGTTTACTATGACGTTTGCCATACCGTTTACCCTGTCGTTTACCATATATGGTTTACTCAGCTATATCACGGAGTTTCTCCCAGAAATCCGAGCGAGGGGGAGGGGATCCCCCTGAATAACTATGAAAAATGTAAGAACCCTATCTCAAGCATTAGTCAAAAAACCGCACAGTATAACGCATTGTGGAACCCCGTCTATTGCTCTTTTCCCTTACCCCTCTTGGCTGAATAGGCGTAAGATTAGCCTTCTCCTAGACCCCGACGCACTGAAACCAGATGGCGTGTCATCAACACCGAGAAGGGCGATTTCCCTATTGCGCCAAGGGGGGTGAGGAGGGTAGAAATAGCTTCTATTCTGTATTAATTTACCTTGGCGCTATGCCAACTTTTAGCTTTGGAGATGCTAAGATTGGCCGCCAACTTTTAGCTTTGGAAATGCCAAGATTTGGCAAATATATTGCCAACATTTTATTATACTTCTATCCGCATCGGCATATCTATCTCTGCACTGGGCAAAATAGAACCAGCCCTATTTGATGACCCAAATAGGCAGCCCGATGCCATTCTCATCACCTTTGAGGAATTTGAGACAGTCGCCCAAAGGCTTAAGGGTGAGATACTTAAGGGAACGATCGTGCCAAAGAGTGAGGGGGAAATCCCCGGGCTAATCGGTGCCCTTGCCTTGAAGCACATGTAGAGCCCAGCTCTTGTCACTGGTAACTGTCAGGGAGAGAATTCACTTTTTGTGATGTAACAATTGGGCACTTTGTATATTTTCCGCCTTACAACCAGAGTAAAGTCGCGCGTGGCACGCTTGACCGCATAATGTGGCAGCAATATAATATCATTCAAGAGCGAAGTAAGAGGCGTTGAGCCTTCTGATGCAAGCTGATAAAAAGACCTCTTGCTTTGGTGGATTTTCACACGGGTTTGAGGACAAGATAGATACGAAATTGGGGTGACGAAGCAAGAGGTGTTTTGTCTTTGTTCCTACAGGATTACGCTTAGTCTCATTCCTTCTTGGTTTCATATTTCTTCTCCCTCCTTGGCTATTCTGTAAGCGCACTGCTCAACAAGGTGAATTTCCCTTTGCTCTCAGCGGTTCGCCTACAAATAATTAGGCATATTTTTCCTCGAACTTAACCACAGCATCTACACCTTGCTCAGTATGCTCATCAAGCATTCTGGCGATCCCCCTTGCCTTCCTAACATCTGAAGGTATCTTAGAACTTAACCATACCTTCAAACCAATGTACTCAGCAAGCTCCTCCGGAATCCTCTCAAACTGGGAGAGATAGATTTTACACACTTTGACAAACTCATCTTTATCATAAGGCTTTAGTTTCAGATGGAAGTCAAAACGGGAAATTAGTTCTGGTGGCAATTTAGCACTGTTGTTACACGCTCCAACAACGATGGTATCTATCTTGGCAGTAATATGCCTCCTATACTTTGTCTCCACAACAGTGCCATCTTCCATGAGTGATAGAAGCACGGCATAGCTTTGCATATCGGTCTTCTCAATTTCATCAAGGAGCAACACTTTAGGTTCATACCGAAACAGCGCGTCTGTTAAGCCAGGAGCAGTTGTCCTAGATCCAGTGGCATAGTAGCATTGCGGAATTGCTCTTTGAATACAAAGCATGAATAGACTCTTGGCTGTGGCTGGAGAACCCTCAAACAGGAAGTGAAGCCGCTTCTGTCCTTTCAATGTCATCTTAAGAAACCGTTTGATGTCGTCGTAACCAATTACTGGAGAAAACATATCATCGGGTATTTCCACTACCTTTTCCTTTTCCACATCAACAAGTCTCTCCTCCCGCTGCATTAACAGCACTTCTTTCACTAATTCAGGATTGGCAACCTTGTAATTTGTCGAGCTATGCGATTTGTAACTCACATCGAGTATATTTTCCGCAACCATCCTATTCAGGGTAGCAGGCTGGGTATGCACTTCATGCCATTCAAATCCCAGCCATTCCGCATCAGGATACTTTTCCCTGGGAAACCTCTGGTAATACTTCGTCTCTACCTCAAAGGCTTTTTGGATGATATCAACCCAGCGTGGATTTTCCGCGAGCAGATAATAAAGCTTCAATTTTTCACTCATCTTTAACTTCCTGAAAATAAATCTTACAAAGACTCACCTTTTTATCTCTTTCATTAATTCTTCAATCCTCATAAGTGCCAGCGGAGACGGCTTAAAGCTGCCTTTTTCCCAGCGCCTTACCGTAAGGACGCTCACTCCTAGCCTTCGAGCCAATCCTTCCTGGCTTAAGCCAAGATTGCGTCTTAGTTCCTTAATTGCCTCCTTATCCATAAGCAAAATCCTTCCTTTTAGGTCAGATGATAGCACACACGTTACCTACTGTCAAGGCCATATCCCATGTAATGTCCCGAAGAAGTAGTATATAGAGATGCAGCTCTTGATCAGTCATTGTGTCTTGACAGCTTACTGGGGGACACCGCCATGCGCGCAAATAGGTGCTTGTCTCGCACCTATATGAAGGTGCAGGCATATGTGCCAAGAGCGTGCCTTCGCAAAGGTGCGGGTGCATAGGTACCACCGTCCAAGGTACGACCTTACTGGGAAATGCCTGGGGGGAGGGGGCCCCCTACCTGATAGAAGGGTTTAAGATAGCAGTGTAAGATGAGCATAAGCTACCTTCTCATGCCCGCTGCCGCATAAGTAGAGATCGTGGCTTGGTGAAATGTGTTCTGTCTTCTTAGAGACCATGGCTGGCAATCTAGTCAATCGCAGGCAATGTATCCACCGAACGTCTGCCGTATGTTTGAATCTCCGGCAACTTAGGTGAGACCAGCCATCCCACTTATAGTTACGAATTGGAATTGAACTCTAACAATAAGGTAACAAAATGGTCTTTTGTTGGATAGAAAGGAATCTCCTTCAACAAGCAAGGAAAATTTGAAAAGCTAAGACCAAGAGGAAGTTATCGGGAGAACAAGATGAGACTACTGAAAGATCGCTAGGCTTCGAATTCTTTAGCCGGCTATAGTGTCACGTACTAAGTCAATGCTCCTTTATCCATTTGATCAAATCTTCCTTGAAGAACACTCGTTTCTTGCCAATCTTGTGTGATGGGATCCCTTGACTCATAAGCTTATAGAGAGTTTGATGGCTGATGCCCAAGAAATCCTGTGCTTCCTGAAAAGTGAGAAATATGCGCTCTACCTGATTTTTCTTGCCCGATTCTGGCATATATTACCCCTTTTGATTCAAAAATAGCAGGTCGACGCAAATTAGGCACAACTTGACTATACTAGATGTATATTGATAGAATTATGATATATTGCCAAAGAGGACATAGGCCTACAGAAATTGAGGAGGGGTTGGAGCTATGGGAACACCATAGCTACCAACAGGAGGTGGTAAAATGGCTAAGACGGTCTTTTCAATTGTGTTACTTTTGGCATTGGTTGGCTTGGCTGCAGCATGTGCGCCGTACTACCCACCAGCCAATTCTCCAACATCACAACAGGATGAACCGGGGCAAGCGACTTATCCTTCAGTGCCCCCAAGTCAGCAGAATCCTCCTCAGAATAGCCCTCCGCCCCAGACACAAACTACACAGACACCTACTCCAAAACAACAAAGTGGCCCACCTTTAGATATAGCAATTGACTCTATAGGAATCTTGTCTGCCTATAATCGTCATGTCTTGAGTCCACACCAGGCAATGGTGAAATTTGTCGTGGTAGTCAGTGACGGCAGAACAGTAGTTGAACGCACTGTTCCATTTACAGGTTATCAACCAATGAAGAATTTTGATACATGGGAAGTGAACATTAAGGGGTTGCACATTGATTCTGCAACTGATCATTTGAAGCTTTCTATCAGAGCCTTTGACGTAGATCCAGATATAGATTTTGAAAAAAGCTTCCTTTCTGCTCTTGACAAGCTGGGACAGGCAGGAGCAAGCGATATTAAAGCAATATTGGATTCATTACCGGGGCAATGGTATCTTGGCGAGTATGAAAATACGTGGTATCCATCGCAAGACTGGGGGATCGGTTCTTATGCTAGTGAGAAGGGGACAAATTTGCGAGTTTGCTTCCGAATATGGTCGAACCAAGAACCTGCACCTTTGCCCAAACTCCAGTTACAACCAGATGTCAAGATTGAGCGTGTGGCATTACCCAACACCGTCTCGTTGGGCTACATAGGACTTAAAAATGTGAATCATACCCTCGTATTGGCTAATAATGAAAGTACTGACGTCACGATTGACTATTTCGGAGACTCAGATCTAGCGAAGGAGCTTTATAGAAGGCCGGTCAAAGGTACAGTCAAAGTAGCTGGTGGAGGTTCAATAGAGGTGCCTCACCAGTTCCAGTATTCAAAAGCAGGCACTAACACAGTAACCTACATCATAAAGTACAACGGCAAAGAACTCGATAGGTGGTCTGGCACGGTCACAGTTACGCCCTGAAGTTATCATACTTGAGCATCTTCAGTGTATTCCTGCTAACAGGGCATCCTCAAATGTAGCGGTTAATGAACTATACATAAACTCGAATGTAAAGTGCGTATAGCATAATCACCCTGAGACATGCTTCCCGAGCGATGCCCTAACCAAAACGATGTTTTGTGCAAATCAGCACCAACGCCCCAAAATGGCACTGCAATTAGTTAATAAGATTCCTACTACGCTCAATTGACAAGTTATCTCCCTCCAAGTATTCTATGATTGATCACCTGCTATTTGGCGAAGTATATTGGAATTTCCCAAATGGTGAATTCCCAGCTCCACCGGGTTGCAGGACAGGTACCACAAGAGCTTCATTCATGGGGAGGTGGCGTGCTTTAATGCTCAACCGAAAGGTCAATAAAGGTGTCATTCTGGCTGCTGGTGATGGTGACCGTTTAGGCTCTCTAACTGCCGTGTGTCCTAAAGTCCTGCTGCCTGTAAATGGCAGACCATTAATAAGTTATCCTATTGAGGCGATGGCAGCGGCTGGAATTAGTAAAATAGCGATTGTGGTTGGCTACTTAGCAGACAAAGTGATAGAGATGTTGGGCGATGGCAGCAACTTCGGTGTGAGGTTGCAATACATTTTTAATCCCGATTATCTCGGCGGCACTGCTATTTCAGTATACAGGGCCAGAGATTGGGCTCACGGAGAGCCAATTGTTCTTTGCATGGGAGACCACGTAATCGATCCGAAGCTGGCTAGACGTTTTGTGGATAGCTTGAGCTTAACTGAAACATTATGCGTTGACTATACTCCAGCAGAGCACCATCAACTAGCCGAAGCAACCAAGGTTGCTGTCGATAGTGCTGGTTACATTAAGGACATTGGCAAAGACCTTATTTGCTGGGATGCTCTCGATACTGGGGTTTTTCTTTTGACAGAGAATTTCTTTCAGGCTCTAGATGAGCTTGTCCCCAGGCTTGGCACCGATATTGAAATCAGTGATGTTATTCGTTTCCTCGTGAGCCAGGGGTATCGTTTTGATACTTGCAATGTTAGTGGTCGTTTTTGGGCAGATGTGGACACCGAGGAAGACTTAAACATGGTTGAGGGCGTAGGAGATAAAGATGGGAGCTGTATACGACGGCTATATCTCCAAATATGTAAATAGGAAGGCATCGGAGCCGATGGCGCGGCTGCTGGTAGGGACAAGACTGACGCCCGATCAAGCGACTTGGGGAGCTTTTGGCATCGCGTTTTTGTCTTTTATCAGCTTCATTTTTGGTCAGAATATCATAGGTGGCCTTCTGGCTCAGCTATCATCTATTGCTGATGGCGTAGATGGTAGTCTAGCCCGTCTGAAAGGTATGTCCTCAACGTTCGGCGGCTTTCTAGATTCCGTGCTTGACCGGTATGCTGATATCTTAATAGTGCTGGGGCTGACCTTGTGGTCTTTATCCCACGAGACTTATTCTGGAATTTGGCTGGCAGGCTTTCTAGCCATCGCCGGCACCATTTGCGTCAGCTATACCAGAGCACGTATTGATCCTGATCATCGCCATCTCTTTGATAACGGACTCAAATCCCTTGCCTCACGTGATATAAGACTCTTCTTGATAATGCTGGGGGGAATCACGGGGCAAGCCTACTTTTGTCTTATCACCATAGCAATTTTAACCAACCTGGTGGTTTTCTATAGGCTCATTTATACCTACAGCTACCTTAAACAAAGTAACCAATCTGAGTCTACCCCCTAAAATAGCAAAGCTCCATAAAACATCACCGATCTCGCTTTTAAATAGGTATGAGTGATGATTATCCAATGTGATTTTGATGGCACCATAACCAAGAATAACCTCAGTATTTTGCTTAGAGAGAATTTTGCCCGCGGTGACTGGCAAAAGATTGAGTCAGACTATCTTCACGGCCATTTAACTGTTGAGCAGAGCAATAAGCTACAGTACGCGCTTATTAAAGAGCCTAAGGAGAAGCTCCAAGAATTTGTCTGCCAGCACATTGAAGTGAGGCCAGGCTTTTTAGAATTTGCTAGGTATTGCCGGGATGCTGGTATTTCACTCGTCGTCGTTAGTAGTGGGCTGGATTTTTATATTGAAACTGTGCTAATCCAGATTGGCATGCGGGGCTTAGAATTGCACTGCGGACAAACATCCTTTGGCAAAAATGGCATTGCCGTTTCTTACACCCACCCTGAGGGTAATACTATCGACAAAGGGTTCAAGAAAAAATATTTGACCTGGCTCAAAAAACGGGACAGCAACATTATCTATATAGGGGATGGACTCTCGGATTTGGAGGCAGCACGTAATGCTGACTATGTATTCGCCACAGGGCATCTACTGAGATTGCTCAGCACTGACTTAATCGCCTGCAGCGCTTTTTCTGACTTTTACGATTTACTGCACCAAATTCGCTATCTTTAATAACTCAGTGCTGTATCTACCAGTTGTATCTGCATCTTTCACATACAACTTCACGACGCCCACTGGAAAAAATCGAGGTCAAGCAAAACGCTGCACAAACTGGCTTGTATTCTATTTCCCAGGGTCAGGAGTTAGCATCCGGGCTATAATAGACCTGACGGGTTCCGGTGAGGCGCCATAATCTGGCTGGGGAGCTAAGCTGCCCCGACAATCAGACTGCCTGCCGGCTCTCAAGTGGCCCGATTAAGGAAATTGGGGTTCTAGAGAAAGAAGCCCCGTATCAAGGACGCAAGCATGGGCGGAGGGCCCGGCCAATACTCACTGAGCCCGAATATTTTTAAAGGAGACGACATTGATCAGGAGTGTTGGTATCGACCTCAGCCGTACCGGTAGCCATCAGGTTCGTTGTCTGGACGAGCAGGCAAGACCCTGCGATAGCTTCAGCTTCGACAGTACT
>JAUXIH010000146.1 GCA_030621105.1 Dehalococcoidia bacterium
ACTGTGCATCAAAACCTCGAGGAGCAGGAGCTAACGCTCGAACAGATAATTGATTTAGTTATAGGCGCAGATTCTGGCTCTGTTAACCTAAGAACACTGGTTAATATGCACAAAGAGCTGAAAGAATCTGGCCTCTCATTTAAGGATACAGCAGAAACCCTTTCATTCAAGAAAGAACTCGAAGCAAGAAATTTTACTATTGATTCCCTGGTGCCGCTGGTAGAGCTCGCTAAAAATTACGGAGAGCCTGCGCAAGTAATTGAGGCTTTCTCACAGTATACCTCACTAAACGAGTTGAAAGACGATATTGCAGAAGCTAAAGGTAATCTCGAATCTGTGAGTCAAGAGCTGGTTTCCACGAACAAACATCTTGAAGAAACTCAGAGCAAGCTATCAAGGATTCAAGAACCGCTAAAAGCCTATGAAGAGGTAAAACAGCTAGGCTTTGACGGACCGGGACTATTAAAACTATCTAATTTGGTCAAAAAACATGGTACGGTGAAAAAAGTGCTATCCGCGGTTGAGGCCTATGCTGATTATGCTGAGATTAAGGATGAGATTAATGAAGCAAAGGCCAAACTGGCCAATTTAGGAGTCAAGATTGGGGGATTAGAAACATCATATAGTCACTTGAAGACAGCAACGACCATGTGTGATACCCTCATCCATCAATACAAGTTCGGGTTAGATGCGATTTCCACCATATTCTCCGTGGCCAAGAAGTACGGTGAGCCTATAGAAGTGCTTAAGACCATCGAGTCATATGGCGAACTGCGGGTGCCACGCGAGGAAATTAGCAAACTCGAAGGCGAGACTTCGAAGCTCAAACAACTTCTTGCACAACTACAAGGCGAATACCGGGAGACTTTAGACAGCCTCGAATCTCTCAATACCAAAGCATTGCAAGTAGGAGCCGAGGTGGGCAAGGTAGAGGGCGAACTGGCAGCAAGCAGGCAGTGGAGTGCGTTAATGAATCTAATCAAAGACCCAGCAGCAGCCGATTACGCCGAGGGCGGTCCTATAGTACTGGGGTTCACAGTGGCACTCCTTAAGTGGGTGTCCATCAACGAGGGAAGATTCAAGTCTACTCGTGATATTAAGCTTGGTTTACAGAGCCTGATAAAGCAACTAGGTGGTGTATGGGACAATGTTACAGGATATATGTTATAGGTTTGAGCAGACACTGGAAAAATCGAGCAGGCAGTGTGAAAGTATGCTTACTGATTTGGATGAATTTGAAAGCAAAGTGATTTTACTCCCAATTGAAATGGTGGGCCGAAGACTCCTTGTAATCGCTTACTGGATTACTAGCTCAGTACAAGCGCTGGAAGAGAAGCACGGTGGCAAGGGCTATGCGTGTGTGATAATTACGAAGGATGGGCAATTGGTGCCTTACTGGTTCGAAAATAAGCTTACAGTAGCAGATAAGAAATGGTGGGAATCTCAGGGCCTGACGGTGCTGTCAGTACAAGAAGCTCATAGCATTATTAAAGGGTTAATAGGTAAATTGACTTCAGGTATGTGGGTGGATGTGGTTAGCTGGATTAGCAGGAGTGGTTTTTGAGGAGGGTTACTCTTTAAGGAAGTCTCCGTAGGTTTGGTCAAAAGATGGCAAGAGCGGAAATGAATGTAATGACCCTGGCACTGGATAGTAAAGCAGCTGCGTCGAGTATCGGTGGATTAATTTATCGATACGAGTTGAGTAACCGCGCTGATGGTAAGAGTCAAAAGACCGTACAGTGGTATAACGATATGCTTAGGGCTTTCTCCCTTTACATAAGAGCGAAGCGGCTGGGAGGTAATATCTCAGCCTTCAACATCGAGGTTGCTCGAGGCTATATCCTGTACCTGCGTCACAGACCGAAGTTTGAGGGACATCCGTACACACCGCAACAAGACCAGCCGCTTTCGCCAAAGACAGTGCAGTGCCACGTAAGGGCGCTTAGAGCATTCTCATCATGGCTATACCGGGAGGGTTACACGGGGGAAAACAGGCTTAAGAACCTCAAGTTACCTAAAGCCCCGGTGACAGTAGTGGAACCGCTGACTCCAGACGAGATAAGAGGGATTACCTCCGGTATCAACAAGAATTCATATGCCGGTATACGTAATCACGTTATTGTCGTAACGGCACTTGATACTGGCTTGAGGGCGTCCGAAATAGCAGGAATCAAACTGGGTAGATTGAATCTACAGGTGGGTTATATCAAGGTCATGGGCAAGGGGGCTAAGGAGCGCATAGTTCCCATTGGCAAGTTTGTTCAGATGACAATCTGGCATTACATCGATAAGGTAAGGCCCAGGCCTTTTGATAATGAATGTGATAACCTGTTTCTATCACGAGACGCGAGGCCAATAACGGTAAACACCATCAAACTGGTCTTTTCCAGGCTAGCCAAGAAGTCAGGCGTACAACGGCTGCATGCGCACCTCTGCCGGCATACATTCGCTATAAACTATCTACTCAACGGGGGTGATATCTTCTCACTAAAGGAAATACTGGGCCATACTACGCTGGATATGGTCAATCATTACCTGCACTTCACCAGTGCTCAGATTACGGAGCAGCATCACAAATACTCACCTATGGATAGGCTGCAGGAGGAGCCAGAGTAACCCAAGGGTAAGAAACTGGCGGTGCTACCTGCCAATCAGTAACACCTTAAACCTAAGTTAGGGTATCATATTACATATTCAGCTACTTTGAGAAGGACTCGTGACTTAATATTAAGCCATTTTATTAAATGCTGGGCCAAATACACAGGAGATGATAATTCTACAGCGCCCTTGATTAGACTCTCTGAAATTAGTAGAATGAAGGATATAAACCGATTAAGGAAAGTCCTGAATCCAAGTTTTAAT
>JAUXIH010000001.1 GCA_030621105.1 Dehalococcoidia bacterium
GAAAAATCGCAGATCTTGGCAGGCAGCAAAGGAGACAGCAGCCTACCTTCACCTCTCCGGACTCGCCCAACACCTGAATAATGATAAAACTACTCTGAGGCACTGGGCAAAGAACTCTAGCCTTAAACATTGGAGAGATGATCCTGTTGGCAAAATTACCGGGGTAGGTATCACAACCTTTCAATACCTTCGAATGATGGGAGGGATAGATACCGCAATGCCCGATAAGATAGTGAGGAGAGTAGTCAAGGAAATTCTTAACAGCGCTGGATCGAACCTTCCCACTACTGATGACATGGATCTGGTCAATACCATCCACTATATGGCAAAAATATCAGGGTGCAGGTCTATCGAGATATGCTGGATGACATGGCTGATTCAGCGTGAAGGGGAGATGATAAGAATGGATAAATATGACAAGTTATTGAGTCGAATTTAATACAGGGAGAATCACGTCAATGCTAGCTCTTACTTCAGGTACAGGCAAGATGGAAAAGTAAGTAAATGATGTCTTGGCTCGGTGCAGCGATATTAAGTGCAGCGACACTGGGGTTGATAAATATTATTGACAGCCACCTCCTGTCCAAGCGTATGCCAAGTCTTGGTTCCTATCTCGTCCCTGTAGGTATAGCAAATTTGATTGGTGGCCTGGTCATTTTCCTGCTCTGCCCTCCGCCAGCAAATCTAAGCTCAGTACAAATAAGCATAGCGCTGGCATCTGGCATCTCTCGCACAGCAGCCATAATCATAATTCTGCGAGCCTTGCAGAACAACGAGGTTTCCAAAATAGTGCCTGTCACTAATATTTACCCCATCTTCGTTGCAATTCTCGCTATCCCAATCCTGGGAGAAATCCTGATAGGCGTACAGTGGATAGCCATTCTAATCACCACAGCGGGGGCAATGTTAATCTTCAGTAACATAGATAGAGGCCTTCCAAAAGCTAGGCCAGGAAAAACACTTCCCTTACTCATCACAGCCAGTCTACTTATAGCTGTCGCCAACATATCAGGCAAATTTGCTCTGGACTATATCTCCCCCTGGAATCTGTACACCATCACGACCTTTTGTATGGCTGGAATTTTCTTCCTGCTCTTCCTGCGTTTCAAGATTTTTCGGGAGCTTGGCCATCTTAAACGCCCCGTAGCTACTATGAGTCTTCTTGCTGGCAACGAGACGTTAGTCCTGTTGAGCATGGTGCTCTTCTTCTGGGCTATGGATCGTGGATCTGTATCCTTAGTTTCCGCAATTGCTGGTACAATGCCAGCATTTGTTTTCATATATGCCGTTGTCATTAGCAGGGTCTCTCCCATCCTGATGGAATGGCACATGAAGAGAAAAACTATTGTGTTAAGAAGTATATCTATAGCCATGATTGTTGGAGGGGTTGCACTAATATACCTCTACTAGTATAATGCTACACCTCTACCAAACACCCGAAGAGTTGCTGTGACAAGCTCGACAGATCAGTACTCAGGGAACTCCCTGACAGCTTCACAATACTACATCCAGGTAGGAAAAAGATAATAACCTGCACCTATAATACTATAGGTGCAGCATTATATGTGAAACTCTACAATATCTCCATCCTGTAGCACCTGGTTCCTGCTAACCCGCTGTCCGTTAAATTTGCCTGCCCCCCAAGCTACAGCATATTTTAATTTGGCCTGGAAGTCCTTGTGAATAGATTCAGCAGCATCCATAACATTGCTACCACTCCTCAAAATTACAGGATCAGTGAGATCAGCCTTCTCACCCGGAACTTTAGTATACACGCGGATAATATCCATCTCTTGGAAAATCTTCCTCTTGAACTCCTCCAATCCAGTACCATCTTGCGCTGAAACAGCAATCATGGGAAACGAGGTGCTGTATCTCTTAAGCGCGTGCTGCCATATTCCATCCGAACCAGGCAAATCCCTCTTATTACCAACAATTAACATCTTCTTGGCATAAGTACCCAGCGGCAGATCTCTGTCATCAGGCAATAAATGTTCTATCCTCACTTGCCGCAGGCTCTGTAAAACCCGCTCCACTTGACCCCCTACATCTATCTCCAGGCTCACTACAATAGCAATAATATCTGCACCTCGAAAGGCATTATTCAACAAAGTTTGTGCCTCTCTATATTCTATGGGAGGAGTATCCACCAACTGAATTTGGGTATTTTCAAATCTCATCATGCCTAGCAAAGGTCTTGTGCTGGTAAATGGGTAAGCAGCTATCTCAGGAGTCGCCTCGGTAAGCATGGTTAACAACTGTGACTTTCCTGTGTTGGTTGGTCCCAGCAAGATTACCTGCCCGGCTCCTTCTCGAGCAACATAAAACCCCGCTCTTCTAGCAGTAGCAGACTTTTTTTCCGCTTCGCTGGAAAGTTTGGCAATCTTCCTTCGCAGGCCAGCGTGAAGTTTGTCTGTCCCCTTGTGCCGGGGCATGATGGCAAGCATTAATTGCAAGGCCTCAATCTTATCCTCGGGGCCCTTGGCCATCCTGTATTGCTTCTCAGCCTCGAAGTATTGCGGGGGCAAATTAGCTGGCATAACTTATTATTCCCTCAATTGTAGTATTAGGAAAACCTGCTAAAACAAAGCTAAAAATAGTAGGGATTTTAGCCTATCGCTCGTAATTGCCATCAGCGGAAAAGACCATGTGGAAACACAGGCTATGCTGTAATTACCGTTCATCCTAATAATCACAGGTCTGCAAATACCTGAGGCGCTAGCTGTTTCATAATATCACGTATACGGCCAGCAACAGCCCTCATCTCAGGCAACGCCTGCTGCGATGTACGCAGTTGGATAATATGCCTGATCTCGCGGAAATTCCATGTACATATTATCTGGGTCTCGCAGGCATTGGGAAGAACATAACGGGCCAGCTCGGGCTTAATCCCTTTGCTCAGTAATTGTCTATATGTCGCCCAGCAGGCATCCATAATACGCTGAAAGTTCTCATGAGCAGCGTCGTTATCTTTGATCTCTGGAGGCTCAATGTATTGAGCCTCCAGCTCTCTAACATAGCGCTGGCTCCTCTGGCTATAGCTCGCCAAGCGATGTCTGATAAGCTCATGTGTCAGGACACGGCTAGCTCTAATATAAAATGTGGCACTGGCATGCTCAATCATTGATACATGCCCTATCTTAATCCACCTCTGGATTCGATCAGGCACGGTTCCTGTTTTATCTTGGGTGTCCCAGCATAATCTTCCAGCAGTCTCTATCAAATTATCAGCACCTGGGGTGGATGACAACAATTTAACTTCTATATCGTATATCTCCGCCATTTTTTATCCTCTCTTTAAACCAGACCTGTAGAACCATGCCCTCCTCCATCTCTTGCCGTCAATGACAGTTTCTCAACCTCTGCAACGGGCAGATCAGCCAACTTGCTTATCACGAGCTGTGCTATCCTATCCCCGTGCTTGATAACAAAAGGAGCATCATTCCCCAGAGTATACAAGGTAACCTTTAATTCCCCGCGATAATCGCTGTCTATGGTACCGAAGGTAGCCACAACCCCCCTTGCTGATAAACCTGATCGTGGTCGTATTTGGACATCATAACCTCGAGGCACCTCAATAGCTATTCCGGTGCCAATCAATGCTGGCTTTCCCTGTAGCTGTACACTATGGCTCTCACTTTTAATGTAAGCAAATAGATCTAATCCAGAGGAGCCCAAGGAGGCACGCCGTGGCAAGCAGGCATCAGGATATAGCTTTTTTACTTTCATTACTGCCCTATCACTACTTTCATTAACCTTCCTGCTCATCTCTAAACCTTAACTAATATCTTACTCCCTGTTCACACATTGTGATTTTACCTTGACTGCTAAATATGGACAAGAGGCAACAGAGCTTGTCTTATTACGAAGGGAGAGCCCTGAAACATAAGGTGCTGCTCCAATGATGTCTTGACAAAGAGGGCCCATACTTCTTAGAATAAAGTAATCTCGAGTTACTTTTGATAGTATAACCAGACTAGTAAATACCGAAAGGAGTGTCAGAAATATAAAAGTTAGTCAAATAACAAAGTGGTACAGGTTCAGATTTTTATCTCTCTCACCCAGATTGTCAGCTACTAATTTTCCAAAGAGTATCATTCAAGCCCCCTCCAGCACGGGTTACTTCTACTGAATGTAATTTCTCATCCACTGAGATTCGCTCAGGGACTTTTTGAATCCCTCATTCTGCGGGTAGAAACTTTTGTCAACAAGGAGGTAATGAATTAATGATAAAAAACCACGGATTATTCAGTAAACCATTGGTGTTTGTCCTGGCAGCCGCTTTTGTCCTGGTGCCACTTGCTGGTTGTGGATCCCAAGAACAAGCCCCTGTACATTTTGCCGATCTTGGTTGGGATAGTGCACGTGTAAATAACCGTATCGCTGCCTTTATCCTGGAACATGGTTACGGCTTGACAGTAGATGAGCAGGAATCCTTTGTTCCTGGTGATACCATTCCGCTGTTTGAAGGTCTGGCTCAAGGTGATGTAGATATAGAGATGGAGTGCTGGGTAGAGAATCAGCAAGAGGCCTATGATACACACATCGCTGCCGGTGATCTGGTTGATTTGGGAACAAATTACAATGACAACTGGCAGGGATGGCTTGTACCTACTTACATGATCAAGGGAGACCCCGAACGGGGAATAGAGCCCATGGCCCCCAACCTGACATCGGTATCTGACCTGCCCCAGTACTGGCAGCTCTTCCAGGATCCGGAAACCCCCGAAAAAGGGCGCTTTTACAATAGCGCTCCCGGCTGGGAATGCACCGGCATTAATACGGTGAAACTTGAGGAATACGGCTTAACCGAGTATTATACCGACTTTCCAACTGGCTCAGGCGCAGCCCTAGCCGGCTCTATGGTTGCTGCCTACCAGAAAGGCGAGTCCTGGCTTGGTTACTACTGGGAACCGACATGGGTTCTAGGTCAGCTCGACATGACGAAGCTGGAGGAACCCGCATACAATGAAACAATATGGGGGACAACTCGTGCCTGTGCTTATCCTTCCAACAATGTAAACATCATAGTTAACGCCAAATGGAAGGATAGTGCAGACCCGGCAGTAATAGAGTTTCTCAGCAACTATGAAACCACAACTGCACAAGCAAATGCTGTTCTGTCCTACATGAATACAAACGACGCTGATGCTGAAGCTGCTGCCATCTATTTCCTCCAGGAGTATGAGCCTGTATGGACATCATGGGTGCCAGCAGATGTAGCGGCTAAAGTCAAAGATGCACTGCCGTAAATACTAACATCGGCAACAAGACAAAGAGAACTAAATTGGCAATTAATAATATCTACCCGCAGAATGAGGAAGTCAGCATTGAGGTAAACAATCTCTGGAAGATCTTCGGAGATAATGTTGAGAAAGTTCTCGATTCTGACACACAGTTTGCTGGCAAAACTGACATACTGGAAAAGACCGGTTGTGTGTTGGCAATAAAAGATGTGTCTTTTCAGGTACATCGTGGGGAAATTTTCGTGCTGATGGGTCTATCTGGCAGCGGAAAGTCTACCTTGGTCAGGTGTATTCTGCGCCTTGTCGAGCCTACAGATGGCAAGATATTCATCAATGGAGAGAATGTCTGTGACTGCACAGCGCGGCAACTTACTGAGCTGCGCCGGCACACCGTCAGTATGGTGTTTCAATACTTTGGTTTGCTTCCACATCGCAACATTCTAGAGAACGTTGCCTATGGGCTCAAGATCAGAGGAATGGCCAAGAGTAAACGTGAGGCCAAAGCACGGGAGATGATCGAACTAGTTGGGCTCAAGGGATGGGAGAGTTATCTCCCCTCCGCACTCAGCGGCGGTATGCAGCAACGTGTGGGTATTGCACGAGCTCTGTCAACTGATCCTAAGATGTTGATTATGGATGAACCTTTCAGTGGGTTGGATCCCCTGATTCGCCGCCAAATGCAGGATGAGTTGCTGGACATCCAGGAAAAGGTTCATAAAACTATCCTGTTTGTAACTCATGATCTCCACGAGGCCCTTAAATTAGGAAATCGTATTGCTATCATGAAGGATGGTGAAATAATTCAAATCGGTGACCCTGAAGAAGTGATAACCGCTCCCAGTGATGGTTATGTTCGTGAGTTTGTCCAGGACGCATCACCGGCCAAAGTTCTCACGGCTAAACGTATCATGGAGCAACCCAACGTATTACTTTATGAGTGGCAAGGACCCAAGACTGCCATGCATATACTTGAGAGTACTGAACTGGACAATGCTTTTGTCCTGGGAAGGGGAAGCAAATTCCGCGGACTGGTAACTGTTGAGCGACTGCTGGAAATAATTAAGGGTGGTGGCAAATCCATCATGAACGCGCTGGAACCTGAGCCACTCAGGTGTACTTCAGACACCATAGTGGAAGACCTGTTCCCGCTGGTGGCATCAACCAGACACCCTATTCCTGTTGTTGATGATGACGGGAAATTTCTGGGAGAGATTCACACCAGTACGATATTAGGAAGCATGATTCAGGATAAGGAGACAGAACCCAGTGATTGAATTTCCTGCATTTATACATGTGCCCCTGGCTGAATGGACTGATGCCGCTATGGATTGGATATTGCGCGTCTTCAGCGATGTATTTGACGTTATTGGTGATGCCATTCTGTTTATGCTTCTATATATTGAGAAATTTCTTCTATGGCTACCCTGGACACTGGTAATTGTATTAGTAGGCATAGTCGCATGGCGCGCGACGCATCGGTGGTGGGCAGGATTACTCATGGCAGGATTCTTAGTTCTAATCGGCAGCTTTGGCTACTGGGACCTGGCTATGATGACTTTGGCTATTGTTATTGCTGCTGTAATAATATCCCTGCTCATCGGCATTCCAACAGGGATAGCGATGGCCCGCAGCAACCTAGTGGAAACTATTATCAGGCCAATACTAGATGCTATGCAGACCATGCCCAGCTTCGTCTATTTGATTCCTGCGCTGATGCTGTTTGGACTAGGAAAAGTTCCTGCAGTATTTGCTACCATTATATATGCTGTGCCTCCCGTCATCAGGTTAACAAATGTTGGCATCAGGCAAGTATCGCCAGATGTTATTGAAGCATCCCGATCCTTTGGGGCTACGCCAGGACAAACACTTATGGAGGTTCAGCTGCCTCTGGCCATCCCCTCAATAATGGTAGGCATCAATCAAACCACAATGATGGCCTTATCCATGGTGGTCATTGCCTCCATGATCGGGGCCAGGGGATTGGGATTAGAAGTACTGTTGGCCATCAACCGTATTGACATCGGTAGAGGTTTTGAAGCAGGCATTTCCATCGTATTGCTGGCAATCATCATCGATAGAATAACTGCTGGGCTGGCACCAAAACAGGAGCATCCTGCTAGCTAGTCATTATCATTGCACACTTATGCTATTCTACCCTTCCAACCGCAACGGCAAGATATCATCCTACGGTATAAATCGCCGCTATCTAGCACAAACGAACCGAGGAGAAAACAATGTCCATCTGCTAGAAAATTCTGCCGTGTTCTATAAGATCTCCATATCAATCCAAAATACCCTATAGTTATTTTTCGTCTATAGCCATACAAAATAGGCCATTTATACATATTTTTCCGTAGAATACTTGATAAATTAATGTAAACATATAAAATAACACGGTAAAAGGTTACCTTCGATTGCTAACATGTTTAAAGGAGATAAGTGTTACTACAATCCCCTCAAGAGGTAGAACGCAAGGTTATATCTATCCTGAAGGTTCTGAGTGAGTCTCAGGAGCCTCTGGGAGCGAGGGTCATTGCCCAACGCATGAAAGGCTACGGAGTTGAGCTGGGCGAAAGGGCGGTGAGATACCACCTCAAGACGACGGATGAACAGGGGTTAACCCAACTAGTAGGACGGCGAGACGGTCGGTTGCTTACTGAGAAGGGAGCGGAAGAAGTAAAGAGTGCTCTGGTTGAAGACAAGGTTGGCTTTGCCCTCTCCGGAATCGAGCTCCTCGCTTTTCGCACCAACTTCAATTGGGAGAAGTGCAGCGGCCTAGTTCCAGTTAATATCTCTTATTTCCCTAAAGAAAAATTCAGCAAAGCGCTTCGAGCAATGAAGCCCGCTTTTAAAGAGGGTCTCTGCGTAAGTGATCTGGTGGCAGTAGCTTCTGAGGGAGAACGACTCGGAGAATTAGTCATCCCCCAGGGCAAGATAGGACTGGCAACAGTTTGTAGCATTGTAATTAATGGCTCACTGCTCAAAGCCGGTGTTCCCATGAGTTCTAGATTTGGGGGCATACTCCAAGTTCGAAATCACAAACCTCTTCGCTTCATAGAGATCATTCACTATGCTGGCTGCTCCCTAGACCCATCGGAGATATTCATCAGGGCCAGAATGACCTCCGTCGGAGGAGTGGCAAAAATGGGTGACGGGAGAATACTGGCCAACTTCCGGGAAATACCAGCGATATGCCAACCGATAACAGAAGAGGTAGTAGCCAAGCTGAAGAAGGCAGGGCTGCAAGGATTGATTATGATGGGGCATACTAGCGAACCGGTGTGCGAAGTGCCCGTGGAACTTAACAAAATTGGACTGGTTCTTATCGGAGGCCTGAACCCCGTAGCCGCTGCCCAGGAGGCAGGCATAGAGACCGAAAGCCGTGCTATGAGCACCGTCATGGAGTATAGAGACTTAATCAAAATTGAGGAGCTTTAAAGATGAAAGAGATAAGAATTGTACCTTGCCTGGACGTCAAAGACGGGAGAGTAGTCAAGGGGGTAAACTTCGTAAACTTGCGGGACGCCCGAGACCCCGTGGAGGCGGCTGAGGCCTATTGTCGAGAGGGGGCAGACGAGCTCGTTTTCCTCGATATCATGGCTACGGTCGAGAACAGGAAAACAAGGCTGGAATGGGTGAAGAAGGTGGCGGAAAAAGTTACTATACCTTTTGCCGTTGGAGGTGGCATCGGGAGCACCAAGGATATGAAAGGCCTGTTCCAACTCGGCGTGGACAAGGTGTCAATCAATACCGCAGCGGTGAAAAATCCCGAACTCATAGGGGAGGCCTCTAAGGAGTTTGGAAAAGAGAAACTTGTGGTTGCTATCGATGGAAGGAAGAATCCCTTGGGAAGCGGTCTCCCCAGATTGGAAGTGGTAGTTAAAAGCGGCGGCGAGTCCACGGGGATGGATATTGTGGGGTGGGCCAAGAGGGTGGAAGAGCTGGGTGCGGGGGAGGTCTTACTCACAAGCAAGGATGCCGATGGGACCAAGGAAGGCTATGACCTGGAGATGACAAAAGCGGTTGCCGAAGCAGTCTCAATTCCGGTCACTGCTTCGGGGGGTGCAGGCAAATTAGAGCACTTTTATGAAGCGGTGGCGATCGGCAAAGCATCAGCAGTATTAGCTGCCTCTGTCTTCCACTTCGGAGAAATATCTATACCCGAATGCAAAAAATACCTCAGGGAAAGAGGAATACCAGTAAAAATATAAAGGGAGGTAAACCAATGTCTTTAAGCAAACCTAATGCCAGTGCCGCGACAGGCACTAGAAACAGGGTAGCAGCCTCACCAAGTTCAGGCTTATGTGTAGTCTGTGAGGATGGCTGTCCAGGAACATGTGAGGTGGGAAAATCCGCCATCAGGGGAAAAGAGGTTATGTATCCTCAGCCTTTCGGTAAAACTATGGCTGGATCGGAAAAAGACTATCCCGTCGATTTCTCTCACTTCAACATTCAGGGGAGCTGTGTCGGAGCCGCAGGAATCGAGGCAGATTCAGATAAAGCCCTGTTTCAAAACGTAGATGTTTCCACTCAAATAGGAGCCGGAAGAAATAAGATTAATATGAAAGTCCCCTTCTTCACTGGCGCACTGGGTTCTACAGAGATTGCCCGAGTCAATTGGGAAGGTGCTGCCGTCGCCATTGCTGTGACTGGTGCTGTGCTTGTATGTGGTGAAAATGTCTGTGGCATGGACCCCAATGCCGAATTTAAAAATGGCAAGGTGGTGAAATCACCAGAGTTGGCAAGAAGGGTAAAGATTTATAAAGATTGGTACAACGGCTATGGCGCCATGCTGGTCCAGGCCAATGTGGAAGATACCAGGATTGGCGTTCCTGAGTACGCTGTGGAGAGACTAGGAATTCAAGGCATCGAGCTAAAATGGGGGCAAGGAGCCAAGGACATCGGCGGAGAAGTCAAGTTGCCCTCCTTAGAAAGAGCTCTGGAACTCAAGAGAAGAGGCTACATCGTCATACCTGATCCGGAAAGCCCATCAGCTCAGGCAGCATACAACGCTGGAGCCATAAAGGAGTTTGAGCGTCATTCCCGTCTGGGCATGGTAGAAGAGGAAACATTCCTCAAAGAAGTAGAAAGGCTAAGAAAAATAGGTGCCAAATACATCACATTGAAAACAGGAGCTTATCGGCCAGCAGATTTAGCCCGGGCGGTGAAGTTTGCCTCAGAGGCAAAAATAGACTTGCTTACCGTAGATGGAGCTGGTGGTGGTACGGGCATGAGTCCCTGGCGCATGATGAATGAGTGGGGAATTCCTACAGTATACTTGGAGAGCCTCCTGTACAAATTCCTCAGCAGGCTGGCAGAGAAAGGGGAATTTATTCCCAGTTGCGCCATAGCAGGAGGAATCGCACTGGAGGATCAAATATTTAAAGCACTGGCTATGGGGGCACCTTATGTAAAGGCAGTGTGCATGGGACGCTCCACTTTAACTGCCGCCATGGTTGGGAAAACACAGGCTAGGCTGCTTAAGAAAAAACATGGCGAAGGAGCAGAATACGATGATGCGCTGTTCAAGACTTTCATCAATGCAGCAGAACTCAAGGAAGAATATGGAGAGGAAGCATTCAAACGTATTCCCCCTGCAGCAATAGGAGTATATTCCTACTATGATAGGCTTACAACCGGACTGAAACAACTCATGGCAGGGGAACGGAAATTTGCTCTCAACTTGCTAGATAGGAACGACATATTTGCCCTGACACGAGAAGCTGCAGATGTTTCGGGTATCCCATACATAATGGAAGCGGATATGGAAGAGGCGGAGAAGATTCTAGACTAAAGGAGAAGAGATACTTAAAACAGTTTAAAGCACTGCGCTTCCCCCTTCTGTGCACTGTCATGCCCTTCAGGCACACTGGCGGTGACTGAGGATCGGGTTAAAGAAAACCTGTAGAGCACCTATTTCACCACGACGGTTAAGCGCTCAGGGTCTCACGGACTTAGTGGTACAGACTTTTGCCACGTGTGTAGTCACAATGGGAACCGACTTCATCAAAAGCCCGATCAATATGCTTACAAACACGCTCTTGATTCGGCGGCTGAAACTCCCGAGGCAAAGGTATACGCAATGCGCATTTCTCCACTCTAGATCCACTTGCCTTCTTATGACTTGAGATTCCACAGTTATTTCTGAGCCTTGCCATCCGACACCATTGACAGGGGAGTGCAGCGTCTTGACAACACATGGGAAAGGTGATATCTTCTGGCACGGAAGTCAGTTGCCGTTTGCCGTAAGGAGCTTTGAAATTGAGAAAGGTTTATGTTAAGGAAGAAGCTTGTATCGGCTGTGGCCTTTGTCAGGTTTACTGCCAAGCTGAGCATTCTCAGTCGAAGGATATAGTGAAAGCGTTCAAGAGGGAAACTCCCCGCCCCCTGCCGCGCATCCATGTGGAGAGAAAGGGAGAGGTCTGCTTCGCCGTTCAGTGCCGCCAATGCGCTGAGCCCTGGTGTGTTTATTCTTGTCTGACCGGCGCAATGCGCAGAGATCCGATAACCGGCATAGTTACAGTTGATGATGATAAGTGTATTGGATGCTGGACTTGCATATTAGCCTGTCCCTATGGAGCATTGGTCAGGGACGAAAGCCGCAAGCTTGTCAGCAAGTGTGATTCTTGTCCCGAGCATGAGGTACCTGTCTGCATAGCTAACTGCCCCAACGAAGCACTGGCGCTGAGTACAGACGGCGAAAATGGGAAGGCTCGGAGCTGAGGCTGACGAAAGGAGGTGGAGCCAATGCTAAAGCGGACATTTGTGGTGACGCTGTAGATGAGATATGCTTTAATCGGTATTTCCCAAGGGTGGAAGCTGAGCGCATGGGCGGCATTATTCGTGACGGCGTTGAGGCCAAAACTGTGGAGGCGGTTCAAGCCAGGTGATTGCCATAATCGACTACGGCGCCGGAAATTTGCGTAGCGTTGCCAACGCCATCACCAAGCTTGGTTACCAATCAAGGGTGACAGGCAATCCCGGTGATGTGCTTGATGCTAGCGCAGTTATCTTCCCCGGCGTTGGGGCCGCCGCAGATACCATGTGCAACCTGAGAGAAACCGGTATGGCTGATGTCGTCCGCCAGTTGATTTTAGAGGAACGACCCTTTTTCGCCATCTGCGTTGGAATGCAGGTTCTATTTACCGATACTGAAGAGGGTGGTGGACATGAGTGTCTGGACATTATCCCAGGCCAAGTCAAAAAGCTCCCTCGCGGGCAGAAGATACCCCACATGGGATGGAACCAGGTCAAACAGAAGATCTCTCACCCGATATTCGACGGCATACCTGATAAATCTAACTTCTACTTTGTTCACAGCTACTATGTGGTGCCAGATGATGAAGCGCTGGTAGCCGGTGAAACCGAGTACGGCACCTCATTTTGCAGCATCATCACTCAGGGAAATCTGGTAGCAACCCAGTTTCATCCCGAAAAGAGTGGAAAGGTCGGCCTCAAGTTATACGACAATTTCATAAAGCTCGCCCTGGCGGCAAGGGCAACCAAAGAATAAACCTAGAAGAGCCATAATGACAAAAATAGAGAAGGTAAAATATCTGATTATAGGTAACTCTGCTGGAGGTATCGGAGCAGTGGAGGCCATCCGCGAAATAGATAAGACTGGTTCAATCAAGATAATCTCCAATGAACCCTACCCTACCTATTCCCGTCCACTAATCTCAAAGTATCTTGCCAGTAAATGCAGCCTAGAGAGTATGCTCTTTCGCCCACCTGACTTCTACGAGAAGAACAACATCCACACATACCTAGGTAAAACGGTGAAGAGGATGGACACTGATGGGCACACAGTCGAACTGGAGGAAGGAAAAACAATCGTCTGGAGAAAATTGCTACTTGCTACCGGCGGTTTACCCATTGTGCCTCAGATAAAGAACATCAACCAGAGGGGGGTTTTCACTTTCATCACCCTCGACGATGCTAAAGCAATCGACGGTTCTCTGGAGAATGCCGATAAGGCTATAGTTATCGGCGGCGGGCTTATCGGCATCAGCGCAGCTGAAGCCCTGGTGAAACGAGGCATCAAGGTCACCATTGTCGAAATGAAGGAGAGGATTCTAAATACCATCCTGGATGAACAGGCATCAGCAATGGCTGAAGAGGCTCTCCGGCAGGCTGAAGTTGAGGTCATTACCGGCCACACTGTGGACAAGGTTACAGGAGAAAGGAAAACAAAAGGGGTAAGGCTAGATGATGGGAAGGAGATCCCCTGCAGCCTGATAGTGGTGGCTATTGGCGTTGTGCCCCGTATCGAGCTTGCAGAGGGTACCGAGATAAAGATAAATCGCGGTATAGTGGTAGACCACAATATGGCTACAAGCTATCCCGATGTCTATTCCTGCGGAGATGCAGCTGAAGCATATGACTTTATCTATGGCACAAACCGTCTCACTCCCATCTGGCCAAATGCCTACATTGGAGGCAGGACTGCAGGCTATAACATGGCTGGCATGAAGGCCAAATATCCCGGCGGCACGGCCATGAACGCGCTCAACTACTTCGGACTCGACATCGCTACAGCAGGCGTGGTAGCCCCACCGGATGAGAACGGCTATGAAGTGCTCGCGAGGCAAAACGATGGCATCTATAAGAAAGTGATATTAAAAGATGACTCGGTAGTGGGGATGGTATTTGTGGGAGATATCGAGAAGTCGGGCATAGTCTTTGGCCTGATGAGAGATCGAGTCAAGGTTAGTGGTTTCAAGCAGGAGCTTGTAGCAGACGATTTCGGTCTGGTATCCCTGCCGCGGGATCTGTGGCAGGAGCGACTGGAGCATTAATAATGAAAGATCTCAATGAGACAAACAACCCATACTGCGATGATAAGGTAATAGACGCCTGTTCTATCTTTGGAATGATGAATACCACGGGAGAGCGGTTTTCCGGTGAGTGTGTGATAAGGGCCATTGCCAATATGCATGTTCGTGGCAATGGACTTGGCGGTGGATTTGCCATCTACGGGATCTACCCAGAATACGCTGGTTGCTATGCCTTTCACATAATGTACCTGAGCCGGGAAGGAAAGTCAGAGGTGGAAGATTTTCTTAAGGATCGGTTCCGCTTCATGACTGCTGAGGAGGTGCCCACCCGGCGGACCCAGAAGATAGTGAATCCACCCCTAGTATGGCGCTACTTCCTTGAGGTGGATCAACAGAAATGCAACGGACAGCCACAGGATGACTATGTTATGGACAGAGTTATGGAGATCAATACGAGGATTAAAGATGCCTTTGTCTTCTCCAGTGGCAAGGACATGGCCGTCTTCAAAGGAGTAGGGTATCCCGAGGAAATAGCCGAGTACTTCTGCCTGGAGGAATACGAAGGTTACCTGTGGACGGCGCATGGTAGGTTTCCTACCAATACTCCCGGGTGGTGGGGCGGAGCACATCCTTTTAGCATCCTGGACTGGACGGTAGTTCATAACGGAGAAATCTCGTCCTACGGTATAAATCGGCGCTACCTGGAAGGGTTCGGCTACCACTGCACCATGCAGACCGATACCGAGGTCATAGCCTATGCCGTTGACCTACTCGTGCGCAAGCATGGACTTCCTATGGAGATAGTCGCCAAGATACTAGCCCCTCCTTTCTGGGATGATATAGAGCGCTGTCCAGAGGACGAGCAAAAACTATTTCGAACTCTGCGCCAGGTATATGGAAGCTTGTTACTAAATGGGCCTTTCACGGTAATCATCGCTAACCACGGGGAAATGATCGGATTTACAGACAGGATAAGGCTGCGTCCCCTCACCGCGGGGGTGAAAGACTCCGTGCTTTACCTTTCTTCCGAGGAGTCGGCTATTCGCCTAATCTGTCCAGATTTGGATCAGGCATGGATTCCGATGGGTGGCGAGCCTGTTGTTGGGAGCCTCGAGAGGCCAATTGTGTCCAAAGGAGTGACTATTGCAGAGAGGAACGAAGCCCCATGCTGACCAAGAGAATCATTCCCTGCCTTGATGTAACTCATGGGAGAGTGGTTAAGGGCACGAGCTTCACCCATCTACATGATGCAGGTGACCCTGTGGATCTGGCCGCATTCTACTACGAAGAGGGCGCCGACGAGCTCGTCTTTCTGGATATTGGAGCCACTCCTGAAGGCCGTGACATTATGGTTGATGTGGTTGAGCGCGTCTCGGAACAGGTCTTCATTCCTCTCACCGTCGGTGGGGGGCTGCGCAGCACCCGTGACATGCGTCGCATGTTGGAGGCAGGAGCCGATAAGATAACCGTCAACACTGCAGCAGTGCAGAACCCGAAGCTTATCAGCGAAGGAGCGCAAAGGTTTGGCTCCCAGTGCATCGTCGTAGCCATTGATGCGAAGCGGGTAAGTGGTGAGGATATGCCAAAATGGGAGGTCTTAACCCATGGGGGGAGAAAACCAACAGGTATTGATGCCGTCGAATGGGCAAAGCAAGCTGTCGCTCTTGGCGCTGGAGAATTCATGCTTACCAGCTGGGATGCTGACGGTCAGCAGACTGGATATGACCTGGAGTTGACTCGTATCATCAGCGAGGCAGTGACTGTACCGGTAATCGCCAGCGGTGGAGCGGGGAATCTCGAGCACCTCTATCATGCGCTCGTTGCTGGTAAGGCCGATGCGGTTTTAGCTGCCAGCATCTTTCACTACAAGACTTACTCAATTCAGCAGGTAAAAGACTATCTCGCCGAAAAAGGACTTCCCATAAGAAAGTAGGGGAATGAAAGTGAAGAGCTATTTACCACCAAAATTTATCGTTGAGCGCAACCCTGATCGGTGCATCCAGTGTCAGGTGTGTGTCAATCAGTGCAGCTTCGATGTCCATTACTACGATGCCGAGGATGACGAAGTAAGAAGCCATGAGGAGAACTGTGTCGGATGTCACCGTTGCGTCGTGTTCTGTCCCACTAATGCTCTAACTATCAGGAAAAACCCGTTGGACTACAGAGAGAACTATAACTGGCGTCCAGAGGTTATTGAAGATATTACCAAGCAGGCCGAAACTGGCGGAGTGCTTCTCACTGGAATGGGTAACGACAAGGGGTATCGCATCTACTGGGATCATCTTGTTATCAATGCCAGTCAGGTGACCAACCCCTCTATCGACCCACTGCGTGAGCCTATGGAGCTTATAACTTACTTGGGACGAAAACCAGACAGGCTAGAACTCGATCATAACTCCCTCAGTCTGAAAACAGAACTTGCACCCCAGGTCAAGATTGAGGTCCCAGTAATGTTTTCCGCCATGTCTTACGGAGCAGTGAGCCTCAATGTACAGAAGTCTCTAGCTAGAGCAGCCACTGAAGCAGGCACTCTGTGGAACACAGGTGAGGGGGGACTGCACCACTCTCTCTATGAATATGCAGATAATACCATTGTGCAGGTAGCATCGGGCCGCTTTGGAGTGCATTCCAGATATCTTAATGCTGCCCGAATAATCGAGATTAAAATCGGCCAAGGAGCCAAACCAGGCATCGGGGGGCACCTTCCCGGTGAAAAAGTGAGCGCTGATGTGGCAGCGACCAGAACGATTCCCCAAGGTACAGATGCGCTGTCTCCCGCGCCGCAACATGATATCTATTCCATTGAGGACTTAGCCCAGCTCATCCATGCCCTGAAAGAGGCTACCAACTATACCAAGCCGGTAGCAGTCAAAATAGCCGCTGTTCACAATTCAGCGGCTATCGCCATCGGTATGGTGCGAGCGGGAGCAGATATCATAGTCCTTGATGGGTTCCGAGGGGCTACTGGAGCTGCACCCAAGGTCATCCGCGACAATGTCGGCATTCCAATTGAGTTAGCACTCGCTTCAGTAGACAGTCGCCTGAGACAGGAAGGTATCCGCAGCCAAGCCTCTATTGTAATCTCGGGAGGAATCAGAAGCAGTGGGGATGTAGTCAAGGCGATCGCCCTTGGTGCCGATGCCATCTATATCGGAACCGCCGCCCTCGTTGCTCTGGGTTGTACTCTCTGCCAGCAATGTCATACGGGTAAATGCGCCTGGGGCATTTGTACCACCAACCCCTTCCTAACCAAGAGAATCAACCCCGACATCGGGACAAGGCGGCTAACCAACCTTCTGCGCAGCTGGAGCCTGGAGATCAAGGATATTCTGGGAGGTATGGGCATCAATGCTGTGGAGAGTTTGCGTGGTAATCGTCTGCACCTGAGAGGTATCGGCCTTACCAAGACCGAACTCGAAATTCTGGGAGTAAAGATGGCAGGGAACTGAAATGGAAAATAAGGTTATTAAAAGAACGGCCAGCCCAATAGATAGAATAGATGCTACGGGTTTTTCTTCCCGGGAACTCAACGCCAGAATCAGAGAGCTGGCCCACAACGGGACTGAGAGAGTTGAACTGTATAACGTCTACGGACAGAGATATATCGGTACGGACCTGGACAGGCCTATAGAGGTTAAGATATTCGGCACCCCTGGCAATGACTTGGGGATATTTATGGACAGTCCGCGGATTACTGTCTATGGCAATGCACAGGATGGCTGTGGTAACACAATGAATGACGGTGAAATAGTTGTTCATGGTCACGCCGGAGATATCGCAGGACTATCAGCCCGCGGAGGCAAGATCTTCATCAGAGATGATGTCGGTTATAGAACAGGAATTCACATGAAGGAATACGGGGACAAAAAACCAGCGTTAGTAATAGGCGGCACCTCGCAAGACTTCCTCGGTGAATACATGGCGGGCGGAATTCTGATTCTTCTCGGTCTCAACTTGCAAAAAGAAGAGGCACACCGGACCAATTTCATCGGCACAGGCATGCATGGGGGGGTTATCTACTTAAGAGGTAGCATAAACGACTTCCAGTTAGGTAAAGAAGTAGGCACTGCTGAACCAGAAGAGAAAGACTGGCAAATTCTTCGCAAGTTCATAAGCGAATTTGCAGACCATTTTGGCTATAACGCCGAGGAGATACTGGAACATAAATTCATTAAGTTATTCCCACTCTGGCTACGACCTTACGGCAGGCTATATGCCTACTAAATGCGGAGATAACCATTAGAAAGTTAAACGGTGTCAGCCTGAAGGGCTTGTAATAAATAATAGAAACTAACGAGCAAATATGCGAAATACTGATGGGCCTAAACAAGGTTGGAATGATCCTTCACGGTAGTTTCAATCTGGTAGCGGCCGCTCTCGGAAGCAGGACAGATGTGTTAAATTGTGCGATTAGTGAGGTAATTAATTAACTATAAAAACTGGAGAGCTTCCAAGACCTGCGAACCACAGGCAAACGGAGCCGAACTGAGTAGTTTTGTTTAAAGTACTTATCATAGCAAATGAAAACGAGCAGATCAGAAAACTGCGACTAGAACTTGCTGAGAAAGATTTCATCTGCTCAATCGCTGCTAACAATGAAAAGGTGATCGAGCAGCTTGCGGATAAGGCCTTGGATCTAGTACTCATGGACATTAACGCCTTGCCAGCTGCCCAGGGAATGCGCCAATTGATCCAAAAAATCAAACGGGAAAGAAACTTACCCGTCCTCGCCCTCATTTCCAAAAATACGCTTGGTAGCCTCGACACTGTCTCAAGTATAGATGATTTTGTGATTGAGCCGTGGAGCGCCTCCGAAGTAGCAGTAAGAGCAAAACGTGTCCTGTGGCGAATAAGCAACATAGATAGCGAGGAGTTAATCAAATGTGGCGACTTAGTGATTGACATGGCCAGATGCGAAGTATCCCTCAGCGGCAAATTGGTAGAACTGACATTCAAGGAGTACGGATTGCTCAAGTTTCTGGCAAGTAGCAAGGGGAGAGTGCTTACCCGCGAGGCATTGCTCAGCAATGTCTGGGGCTATAACTACTACGGTGGTGATAGGACAGTAGATGTCCACATAAGAAGACTGAGAAGCAAGATAGAAGATGCCAATCACACCTTTATAGAAACGGTGAGAAACATAGGATACAGGTTCAGAGAAAAGGGGTAATACTATATTGAGTGGCATTGGTGGCAGCCTATAAGATGCGCTGTACTGAAGTAACATTTCCAACCTGCCTCGTCTTACAGATGGACAGGGGCTACGTGTAGGGTATACCAGCCTGCACAACATAAATCTCCAGTGTAGACCACATCACCTTGGCATACTCTATCGAAGGAAGAGTTTCACTTCTTGATATAGGCCTTATGGAATAGGCGATGTCTGTTGACCTCGATTCGGTTGAATCCATGGTAAGTCAGAGAGGCGGGTTTCCTCCTATTAGTCACGACCAATAAATTTTGTAATACGGTTTTAACCCAAGCGTAATACGATTGAAACATATAGCTGCTATCCTTTTCCCCAGAAAGTTCAGAAAGGAGGATAGCCATGGATTTGAGAAGCAAAGTGATGAGGATAGCGTTGAGAGTGGGATTAACTCTTGGTCTCGTCTGCCTTGTGTGGCTGGCGTGGGCAGCAACGAAAGGCGTAGTTCTGGCTGCTGACCCCACCGGAATAGGAGGAACAGCAGATGCGGCAATAGACTATGTGTGGATATTAGTCTGTGCCTTCTTGGTAATGTTTATGCAGCCAGGGTTTGCCCTGGTTGGAGTTGGATTTACCCGAACCAAGAACGCAGCCAATTTTATGACCAAAAATGTGATGGATTATGTCATCGGCTCGCTTGTCTTTTTCCTTGTAGGCTACGCCATAATGATGGGTGGTGATTGGCATGGCCTCGTGGGCACACACGGCTGGCTTATGTTGGGCAGCTACTATGATGTGGATAAATACCTCAATATGTTTTGGATGCTGGTCTTTTGTGCCACTGCTGCCACCATTGTCGCTGGTGCTGTCGCTGAACGGTTGAAGTTTAAAGCATATCTCATCTACAGCGTCATAGTGAGCGCCATTATTTATCCCATCTATGGCCACTGGGTCTGGGGTGGAGGCTGGCTCTCGCTACTGCCATTCGGGTTAGGAGCTATAGACTTTGCTGGTTCAGGAGTAGTCCACGCCATCGGCGGTTTCGTTGGATTGGCAGGGGCAATGGTTCTTGGTCCCAGGTTTGGCAAATATGGTAAAGATGGAAAGCCTCGAGCAATCCCTGGGCACAGCATAGTATTAGCTACCTTGGGCGTCTTCATTCTCTGGTTTGGCTGGTTTGGCTTTAACTCAGGCAGCACTTGTGACGCCCACCATCTAAGAATTGCAGTTATTGCCGTAAACACTAACCTAGCTGCTGCTGCCGGTGGTTTGTCAGCGTTGTTCATATCACGGTGGAAGACAGAGAAATGGGATATAGGTATGCTTCTGAACGGCGTATTGGCAGGACTGGTTGCCATTACCGCCTCCTGCGCTTGGGTAGAAGGTTGGGCAGCAATTGTAATTGGTCTTATTGCCGGAGCGTTAATGTACGCCAGCGTCAAATTTATTGAAGCAAGAGGTATAGATGATCCCGTGGGAGCAGTAAGTGTGCATGGCGTAAATGGATTATGGGGGCTCTTAAGTGTTGGCTTCTTTGCTGATGGGACATACGGGAATTACTCCACTGGGGCTCCATTCGCCACAGGTCTGTTCTATGGTGGCGGAGGGGGGCAGTTACTTGCCCAGTTTATCAGTGTAGTAATGGTTGCCGCTTGGGCATTCGGTATGGGCTACCTAACTTTTAAGCTAATGGATAAGGCGTTTGGCATTCGTGTCTCACCTGAAGAGGAACTTCAGGGCTTGGATATTCCGGAGCATGGCACTCCATCCTACCCCGACTTTATCCAGGTGCGAAGATAAACTAGCGAGGAGTATGACAAATGAAAAAAATAGAAGCAATAATCAGGGTAGAGAAATTCGAGGAGGTAAAGGACGCTTTAAAGCAAGCAGGCTATCCAGGGATGACAAAGACCCCTGTTGAGGGCCACGGGAAGCAGAAGGGACTCAAACAACAGTTTCGCGGCACAACATTTGAGGTAGAGTTTCCCCCCAAGCTAAAGTTGGAAATTGTTGCTCAGGATGGCGATGTGAAAGGAATAGTGGATACTATTGTGACTCACGCCAGGACCGGAGAGGTCGGCGATGGCAAGATCTTTGTTTCCCCTGTGGACAACGTGATCAGAGTAAGAACGGGAGAGACAGGCGGGGAAGCCCTATGATAACTTAAGGGTCATGTTTTAAAGGGGGCACCGATAGTAGCCTGAGTGCCCCCTTGCTAACAAGATGAGAATCTTCACAAAAACTCAAGGAGGAAATAAGAAAACAGAATATAGTAAGCTTACTAGGAGTGGTTCTGATTTGTGTTATGATGACAGCAATTATAATTATATTAAGGAGGAGAATTAATGACTGCTAGAGAGAACGATGAATCTCGAGAATATGTCCTCAAGATGGCAAAAGAGCATGATGTTAAATTCATCAGGCTATGGTTCACCGACATTCTAGGTGTGCTCAAGAGTTTCGCTATCACTAGTGAGGAGCTTGAAGAAGCACTAGAAGAAGGAATGGGGTTCGACGGATCGTCCATCGAGGGTTTTGCACGCATAGACGAAAGCGATATGATAGCTATGCCCGACACTAATACCTTCCAGTTGCTTCCCTGGCGCCCCAAAGAGCATCATGCCGTAGCCAGGATGTTCTGTAACATTTTGAAGCCAGGTGGTGAACCATTCGAGGGTGACCCCAGATATGTCCTGAAAAAAAACCTGAAGCGAGCATCCGACCTCGGCTACACCTTCTATGTAGGACCTGAGCTCGAGTATTTCTATTTTCGAGACTCAAATGGCACTGAGCCACTAGACAAGGGGAGTTACTTCGATTTAACCCCTCTTGATATGGCTTCTGACCTGAAGAGAGAGACAGTGCTCACCTTAGAGGAAATGGGTATCGGCATCGAATATTCCCACCATGAGGTCGCTCCCAGCCAGCATGAGATAGACATGAGATACACCGATGCCCTGACTATGGCTGACAATGTAATGACCTACCGCCTGGTGGTTAAGCAAATAGCCTTAAAACACGGAGTCTATGCCACATTTATGCCTAAACCTGTATTCGGTGTAAATGGCAGCGGAATGCATGTGCACCAGTCACTATTCAGAGGTGACCGGAATGCCTTTTTTGCCAAGGATGATCAGTTTAGCCTTTCAGAAGAGGCTAAATTCTATATTGCAGGGCTTTTGAAGCATGCACAGGAGATCACTCTGGTCTGTAACCAGTGGGTCAATTCCTACAAGCGCTTGGTCCCGGGGTATGAGGCACCCGTATACCTATCCTGGGCACGAAGAAACCGGGCAGACTTGGTCAGGGTGCCGGAATACAAGCCAGGAAAGGAAACTGCCACTCGGGTGGAGTTTAGATCTGCCGATCCCGCCTGCAATCCGTACCTTACCTTTAGCGTAATGCTGGCAGCTGGCTTGGAAGGAATTAAGAAGAAATACAAGGTACCCGAGCCAGTAGAGAAAAATGTGTACGCGATGAGCGAGGAGGAAAGGAAGCAGAGAGGAATAGGAACCCTGCCTGCCAGTCTATGGGAAGCCATCCAGGTCACTGAAAAGAGCGAACTCGTGCGCAAAGCCCTCGGGGATCACGTTTTCGATGCTTTCATCAAGGACAAGAAGATCGAGTGGGATATGTACCGAACCCAGGTGACCGATTACGAGCTCAAGAGATACCTGTCAATCTTGTAAGTGCCATACAGTCTGTTGTATTCTGTATCCTGAGAGGATAATATGCGCGGACTGCGAATTGGTATGGCTCAGATCAACACCATCGTAGGCGACTTTGCGGGCAACGCCCAGAAGATTCTAAAGACAATTGCCGAGGCAAGGCCCCTGGGTATTGATTTGCTCACATTTCCGGAACTCGCAATTTGCGGTTATCCCCCTGAGGACCTCTTGCTCAAGCCACAGTTTATAGATGAAAACCTGCGATCCCTGGACAAGATAGTTGAGAGATCCTCGGGGATTTCTATCGTGGTTGGCTTCGTGGATACCAGAAGCGACATCTACAACGCCGCAGCTATGATCCACGATGGAAAGATAGTTGGCATATACCACAAGATATATCTTCCCAACTATGGAGTCTTCGATGAGAACCGATATTTCCAGGCTGGCAACGAGTGCCCCGTGTATACCATAGCCGGCATAGGCGTGGGCGTTAACATCTGCGAGGACATCTGGTATGAGGCAGGCCCAACTACCACGCAAGCCTACTCTGGAGCTGAGGTCATAGTGAACATAAGCGCTTCACCATATCATTCGGGCAAACGGAATTTCAGAGAGAGAATGCTGAGTACTCGTGCCTCGGATAATGTCGCCATAGTGGCCCATAACAACCTGGTAGGCGGGCAGGATGAACTGGTTTTTGATGGCAATAGCATGATATTGGACGAGAAGGGGCGATTGTTAGCCAGGGGTAAACAATTCGAGGAAGACCTGATAGTAGCCGATCTTGATATAGAGGCTGTCTTTCGCGCGCGCCTTCATGATCCCAGGTGGAGGAAGGAGGCACTACTGGAAGAACAACGATGGCACACAACGAAAATAGTGGTATCTGAAGAACCACACACTACCTCAAAACCATCGCTTCCACAAAGACAAATCCAGGTGAGTGATGTTCCCGGGGATATCTATGACGCACTGGTGCTGGGTACACAAGATTATGTAAACAAAAATGGCTTCGAAAAGGTGCTGATTGGCCTCTCCGGAGGAATCGATTCAGGCTTGGTAGCATCCATCGCAGTTGATGCTCTGGGGTCTTCAAATGTAGTCGGTGTGGCGATGCCTTCGAGATACTCTTCTCCCGGCAGCATATCGGATGCCGAGCTTCTGGCTCACAATCTGAGTATCAAGCTCATGACCATCCCAATTGAGAAGGCCTTTCAAGCCTATCTGGAAATGCTCGCGGCACCTTTTAAAGGAATCAAGCCTAATGTGGCCGAGGAGAACATTCAAGCCCGTATCAGAGGCAATATCCTGATGGCACTGTCAAATAAATTCGGCTGGCTTGTTCTTGCCACAGGCAACAAGAGCGAGATGGCCACCGGATATACCACACTATACGGGGACATGGCAGGTGGATTCGCGGTTATAAAAGATGTGTCCAAGACTACAGTTTACAAACTCGCCAGATACCGAAACTCAGTAGCGGGCTCAGAACTCATTCCATCCACTATCATAAATAAAGCACCCTCCGCCGAGCTAAGACCCGAGCAACAGGATATTGACACGTTGCCCCCATACGACCTCCTCGATCCCATCCTGACGGCTTATGTCGAGGAAGACAAAAGCGTTGAACAGATTATCGCTATGGGAATCGATGAAAAGGCGGTCAGGAGAGCCGCTCGGCTGGTAGATACGAGTGAGTATAAGCGCCGTCAGGCACCACCAGGCATCAAGATAACCCCAAGAGCATTCGGCCGAGACAGAAGGCTCCCCATCACAAACCAGTTCAAAGAGTCGGCTGAGACATGAAAATAGGAGTGCTTGCTTTGCAAGGAGCATTCTTGGAACATATCCATATCATGCAGCAACTGGGGGCAGAGGCTTCTCCCATTCGCCTGCCCAATGAGCTTGATGGAAAAGATGGTTTTATTATCCCCGGTGGAGAAAGTTCCGCTATGCTCAATCTGATGCAAAGCTTTAACCTCATCCAGCCCCTGCGAGAAATAGCCAAGGGTGGTGTGCCCATCTGGGGCACATGTGCCGGGATGATCCTGCTTGCCAAGAAGATCTCTAATCTCGATACAGAGACTCTGGCCCTCATGGATATGACAGTCAGGCGTAACGCATTCGGGAGACAGATAGACAGTTTCGAGACTGAATTATCAATCCCTGCCTTAGGAAATAAACCGTTTCCCGCTGTTTTTATCCGCGCCCCATTTATTGAAAGCGCAAGCCAGAAGGTAGAAATTCTAGCCAGATTACCAGATGGCACTCCCGTAGCTGCCAAGCAGGGAAAGTTGCTGGTCACTGCTTTTCACCCTGAGCTAACTGGAGATCCAAGGCTACATGACTATTTCTTAAAAATTGTCACCTCCGCCGCTTCGAAGAAGTAGGTAGAAGGCTGGGGTATGCCAGCGTTGCCCACACTCTTGATACTTACAACATACTGGAGAAAACCATTAACAACGGCGAAAAATCACCCAAAATCCGAAATGCGAGATTTTGAATGTGAGCCGCCAGGGACTCGAACCCTGAACCTGCTGATTAAGAGTCAGCTGCTCTACCAGTTGAGCTAGCGGCCCAGCACTCAGATATTAGCACCAGGAAAAACCTGAGACAAGCTGGCATATTCTTCATGCTAGAGAATGGTATAAACTATTTGCACACTGACTGAAACCTCTAATTCTCCTGGGCTAATAGCAGTTTCAGGCATAGAAGCTCCCTGATCCTTATATCCCAAAAAATCATTCCTGTATGGCCAGTAGATAGAGCTATCCGAAATATAGCTAGGCTTACCCAACTGAACGCCAGATGTATCAGCCAGTTGTATTGCCTTGGCATACGCATTTTCCACCGCCTTAGCCCTGGCAGCCTCATAATATGGCATGGGGTTGTCTACAGTAAAAGTTATGCCCTGAATTCGAATAAGGTCACCCCCAGCATCAACAACATCATCTATCACAGATCCAGCATTATCAAGGTCTCGCAGTTTAACCAGCACCATATTACTAACCCTGTAGCCGATGGTTGTCTGCTCGCCCCCATTCCACTTTATTACAGGACAAATACTATACCTCTGTGTCTGGATATCTTTCTCGGCCACCCCATCAGCCTGTAGCGCTTGCATGACTTTGTCCATAGCTTCAGTCGCCAGAGCCTGAGCACTAGCCACTGTTTCAGCTTGAGCCTCAACACCCAAGGTAATTTTGGCAATATCAGGAACCGCCATGGACGTCCCCGTACCAGTAACCCATATCCCCGTGTTTTGCTGCGAAGACTGGCTGGAAGAATAAGCAAGCTCATGATTTTGGGAGGCACAGCCAACTGCTACCAGCGCCAAGACCATCACCAGTGAAGAAATTAACCACCAAACTTTTCGCATATAACACACTCCTTATATTTCATGATATATTTTTTCGGGAACTGCTCGAGCCTCTAACTTACTTACACGATATAACGAAGCATATTAGATTTAGGTTTATGCGTGGTGATAAAATAACTTCCAGTCATGAGAATCCTCCGCGACGTCGGTATAACCATACTCATAGCTTTGGCTATATTTACTCTACTGAGAGTTACTATGCAAGGTTATACTGTAGAATATTGTTGCATGGTTCCCAATATCCAAGACGGTGATTGGGTCGTGGTAAATAAAGCAAGCTATTTTTTCTCAGAACCCAAGCGCGGCGATGTTATAGTATTTCACCCCCCAGAGGAACTCAGTTCAAATAACCCTTTCATTAAACGAATTATCGGGCTACCCCAAGAAACAGTGGAGATCAAGAATAACAAGGTTTTCATCAATGGCATTCCTCTGGAGGAAAAATACGTCAATGAGCCTCCATACTACACTATGCCTCTCAAACAAATCCCTGAAGATGAGTACTTTGTGCTTGGGGACAATCGCAATCACAGCAATGATTCCCATACAGGATGGACAGTGCCACGGGAGGAAATAGTAGGTAAAGCTTACCTTATCTATTGGCCAGCAGATAGGTGGGGAATCATACATGGATATAGCTATGCGAGTTGAAATCAGCAAATTGACAACATCTCTCTATCCCCCAGCAGGAGGTAACAATTGAGCAACGATGTATTCGAAATGTTCAAAGCAGCTGGAGCGGTAAAACAAGGGCACTTCCTACTTTCTTCAGGTCTGCACTCAGATGTGTACTGGGAAAAATTCCGCATCCTGCAATATCCACATTATACCGAGAAGTTATGTCATCTTATCAGTCAACATTTCAAGAAACACCACATAGACCTTGTTATTGGTCCAACTACTGGTGGCATCATCCTTAGTTTTGAAACTGCTCGCCAGCTTGGCGTGAGGGGCATCTTCGCCGAAAAGCAAGGGGGGGGGAGAGCACTGCGGCGCGACTTCAATATTGCGATTGGCGAGCGGATACTTATCGTTGATGACATATTAACTACAGGTAGCTCAGTCAAGGAAACAATTAGAGTAGTGAATCAACTTGGCGGCATAGTTGTGGGTATCGGAGTACTTGTTAACCGTGGCTCAAAAAAAAAGCTAGATTTTGGCGCTCCCCTCTTCAGTTGCTTGCAGGCACCCACTACAGTTTATTCTCCTCAGGACTGTCCCTTGTGTGCTGCCAACATTCCCTTGACCAGACCTGGTAGTCAAAACTAAAATCGTACACTACTAAACACTGGTAATCAGATTAACATGTATTCAACTCATCCTACCAAGAGCCCACCCGCCTGAATTCATACAACGACTAATCGCCGCTTTATACAAATTTCATATTTATTAAGGGGTAAGAGTATAATTAAACAGAACCTTAGCTATAAGAATATCAGACGTGAATTGTATCACTATGGCAGACACGAGAAATCGAAGACCACACATGAAAGGAGGGATAAACAGTGAAGATTGTAGCCGTTAGTGGAGGATTTGATCCTCTCCACATTGGCCATATACAAATGATAAACGAAGCAGCCAAATATGGCAAAGTGATTGTTATCTTGAACAACGATCACTTTTTGTTACGGCAAAAGGGTTATATATTTATGCCTCAGGAAGAGAGAAAAGAAATTCTTGAATCTCTCAAAAACGTAAGCAGAGTTGTCATAGCAGTTGACGAAGATGAGTCTGTATGCAAAACGCTCGAAGTACTCAAGCCTGACATATTCGCTAATGGCGGAGATAAGACGCCTGACACTATATTGGAAAGTGAAGTTTGTAATAGGCTAGGTGTTAAAATGTTGTTTGGTGTAGGAGGAAAAAAAATACAGTGGAATGCACCTGCGTCTAAGGCATAATTTTTATCTGTCATGCCCTACTGCAGGCATAACTTATAATATGTCCAGTTACGGAGTTTGCCGTATTCTGTAGTTCTGCTAATTGACCTGAAGCTGATGCTATGATAGATTTCACTCGCGCCGAGGTAGCTCAGGTGGTAGAGCAGCGGACTGAAAATCCGCGTGTCAGCAGTTCGACTCTGCTCCTCGGCATTGGCGGAAGTAGTTCAGCGGTAGAACGCCTCCTTGCCAAGGAGGAGGTCGCGGGTTCGAATCCCGTCTTCCGCTCCATATGCCGGAGTGGCGGAATGGTAGACGCGGCAGTCTCAAAAACTGTTGGGGGGCAGCTCCCGTGTCGGTTCGAATCCGACCTTCGGCATGGAAAGTGTGATGCCGAGTTGTGTAGTGGTAGCACGGGGGACTTTGGATCCCTTAGCCCTGGTTCGAATCCAGGCTCGGCAGCAATTATATTCCTCGGTAGCTCAATGGTAGAGTAGGCGGCTGTTAACCGCTTGGTTGCAGGTTCGAGTCCTGCCCGAGGAGCCAGACAGTAATCCACCAACTATGGTGGTTATTATTTAAGGTAAGATCCCAAAGGAATATCCCTTTGGGTTCTTACTATTCCTGCTTCATTCACAGGGTTACCCCCTCGTACATCTCCTCGATTCTCTATTCCAAAATGACCCTTACAACCAAAGAAATATCTAATCGACATTTCCCAGAACAAATTAGATGCTAGCTTCTATAACATTCTCCCAGAACATGGCATATTAATCGGTTATTGCACTAAGGTTATCTAGTATCCTTGCCACCACATCGCTTTGATTCATGGTGAAAAAGTGAAAATAGCGAACGCCACTATGTAATAAATCTTCACACTGCCTTATGGCAAGTTCTATAGCTACCTTCTCAGCATCCTCCCTGGAATTACCGGCTTGCTCCATACTACGCACCACATTCTCGGGGAGTGTAACCCCACATCTCTGGCTGAATCTCTTGACCCTGCTAATGGGGACAGCAGGCATTATTCCCGCAATAATGGGTATCTTAATGTTTCTACTTTGTACTCTATCCATGAAATCATAGAAATAACTATTTTGAAAGAACATCTGGGTAATGGCAAAATCAGAGCCAGCCTCAACCTTCTCCTTTACATAGCTCATATCCATATCCAAATTTGGAGACTCAGTGTGTCCCTCGGGATATACTGCTACGCCAATAGAGAATTCCCCCATCGACGACGCAAGCTCAACCAAATTCTTAGCATAACGAAATCCACCTGCAGGAGGACAAAATTCCCCTGCCCTAGGATAAGGGTCTCCTCTGAGGGCCAGAATATTTTCAATACCAAGGGCACGGTAATTCTCCAGAGTTTCTCTGAGCTGGGATTCGTTTTGCTCCACACAGGTAAGGTGAGGCATGGGCTCTAACGAGGTATTGTCCTTGATATAAGTCACCACACGCTTGGTACTTTCTAGACTGTTGGGAACAGAGCTTTGCTGAGTAATGGAAACAAATGTTGGTTGAAATTTTCCCAGCGTCGCGATAGCTTTGTCTAATCCTACCTTTCCCTGACTATCTCTCGGGACAAAGAATTCGAAGGACAAGCTTCGCCCGTCTTGTTTTAAGGCTTTATGTATTTTCATCTGTATATCTCTATTCTCCCAACACCATTTATCATCCTGTCATTATACCTTTTTGTAGTGTTACCATAAACGCCTGACATTAGTCACTATTTTAGTTATCACTCAAGTGACACGAAGTAGTAAAATAGACATACCTGTATCACATTTGATAGGGAAAAATCTATATCTGAAGAACCAACACAATAAGGAGGTAGACATGTTTTCTAGAGAATGGCTTATATACGTCTTTGGACGATGGGTTCTCCTGTCAGGAATTGCTGGTGCTCTAATTCAATATCTCTTCTCTGACAAATTTCTCATTCCCACTATACCCGCATTTCTGTTGAACCAATTCCTTCTGGCATGTGTCTTCTGGTACGTCGACAGATATATATTCCAGCGTCATTTCGGTCGAGTGAAAGAGATCTTCAAATTTCCTCGTATAAAAGGAACCTTCGACATTAATGATCAATTCAGCAAAATATCACAGGAATTCTCCGAATATGCCGAAGACTACGAGAAAACCCCTAATAACCCCCACGCCTGGTTGAATCGTTTTCTGGACCTGGCCCATGCTGTTGAAATGACCGAGAGAGTATTAAGAGATAAGGGTATTAATGTAGATGCAGAGTACTACTCGATTATAAAAGAAAACCAGAGGAGAGGACTATACAGCTAAAATATGAGTCTTGGCCCCTTAAATATGGAAATATAAACTCGTAACCAATTTGGAAACCGAACCAGCGAATGAAAAACGGTAATTCATCGATATTGCTGTCGGCAAGATTACTCCCCTAAGACCAAATTCCCCTACTGTCAAACCCTTTCATCACCAAGTTCATTCCTTCTGCATCTGATATACTAATAACGTCAAGGAACATAATGCTATAGTATTATGTAAAATACATCACTGGTTGGTAAATCCAGTGGCAAAGCAATACCAAATTGAGTTAAAGTACAACCTGTCACACATTCTATGACTGCTCCACAGCAAAAAATAAACGTAATGGAAAAGAAAGAACTACTCATTAACAAAAGAAAACTTTCAATAGCACAAGGAGATATCACAAGCCAAGCTACTGATGCAATAGTCAATGCTGCCAACTCGAGTTTAATGGGTGGTGGAGGAGTAGACGGCGCCATACACCAGGCAGGGGGACCTGCTATCCTCGATGCATGTAAGCAAATAGTTTCCCAACAAGGATTGCTGCCAACAGGTAAAGCAGTGATAACCACAGGAGGGAATCTGAAGGCAAAGTATGTCATACATACCGTCGGGCCTGTTTGGCGTGGAGGTAACAACAACGAATCCACCCTGTTAAAAAGTTCCTATGTCGAGTGTCTCAAAATAGCAGAAAGAAGCAACCTTACCAGTATTTCTTTTCCCTCTATAAGCACCGGAGCTTATGCTTACCCCACAAGTGAGGCAGCAAGAATAGCAATAAAAGCTGTGGTTTCATTCCTCAAGGAACAGGCCAGATCCATCAGCACAGTAGTGTTCGTTTTGTTTGATTCCAAAACTTACAACAGCTACTGCTCTGCTCTACAAGAGATAGCTAACCATACTTAATGAAACCATATAACTATTCCCCGTGATACTTAGTAAATAAGCGATAGATGCATCTATGAGAGCCTTCCCTAGGATTAATCGCAGAAACCCCTCTCTTTTTGAAAGGAATGCCATCACGTTCACAGCAAAACATCACATAGACTATGAGCCTTCCACTCCTCTCATCGTGTTCAATCCCTTCAGGCAGATTTGAGCCCCTTACCATAGCCATATTATAATGAACGCCGTAGGGAGACAATAAACCATGCTCAACCGATTAAAATTAATGCAGAAACGCTATGATGAACTTACTGCACTCATCGCAAAGCCAGAGATAGCAAGCAATCCTCAACAATTACAGAAGCTGGCCAAGGAAAGATCTGAACTCGAAGATATCGTCGCAGCCTACCAAGAATATAATCACAGCCACGAGGAACTAATAGCAACAGAAGCCTTACTAAAAACCAACACTGATGCAGAAATGATAATGCTTATCCAGGAAGAGACGCGAAATCTTAAACACCGGCAGGACGAACTCCTACATCAGATCAAATTATCCCTACTGCCAAAAGATCTCAGAGACAATAAAGATGTAATTGTTGAGATCAGGGCTGGTGCAGGGGGTGAGGAAGCCAGCCTCTTCGCTGCAGATCTCTTCCGTATGTATAGCCGCTATGCACAAACTAAAGGATGGCAAACAAAAATTATGGACGCAAGACCAAGTGGGGTCAGCGGCTTCAAAGAAGTCATATTCGAAATAAAAGGCAGGGGGGCTTTCAGCCGGCTGAAATACGAACGTGGCGTTCACAGGGTACAGAGAGTGCCTCTTACCGAGGCATCAGGGCGAACTCATACCTCAACAGCTACTGTGGCTGTATTACCAGAGGCAAAAGATATTGATCTGCATATCAATTCCACCGATATTAAGCTAGATTTTTTCCACAGTGGTGGTGCTGGGGGGCAAAATGTAAATAAATTAGCTACAGCAGTGCGCATTACACACATCCCCAGTGGCATAGTAGCTACTTGCCAAGACGAGCGTTCGCAATTGAAAAACAGAACAAAGGCGATGGCAGTACTACGAGCCAGGCTACTTGACATGGAACAGCGCAAGCAATCCGCAACAGTGGATTCAGAACGAAGATCCCAGGTTGGTAGTGGTGACAGAGCAGAGAAAATACGCACCTACAATTTCGCTCAGGATCGCGTCACTGACCACAGAATCAACTCAAGCTTTCATAATCTGCCTAAAATCCTGGATGGAGAGCTCGACGAGATCACCGACGCTTTAATTGCTAAAGAACAAATAGCCCAACAATCATAAACTGACTTCGCATGAATGTAAGAAAAGCCTTGTGTTTGATTCGACATATCCTGAGTTCAGGGAATATCGATGATGTCTTTATAGAAGCTGAAGCATTGTTATGTCATGTTCTTGATACAAGCAAAACACAGTTATACACAGAGCCTGAAAGAACACTCACGCCTGAGGAAACAAGTCATCTAAAAAGTATCATTCGGCGGCGCCTTCAACATGAGCCAACTCCTTATATCTCAGGTTATTGCAGCTTTTATAACATTGACCTGCGTGTTAACCATCATGTATTAATTCCTAGACCAGAAACAGAGACCCTTATACAGGAAGCTATTGATTGCATCAGCCCTATCAGCAAGGAGAATGCATACACCATAGCTGATATTGGTACAGGAAGTGGCGCCATCGCTATCAGCCTTTCCCTGGCTTTGCCCCAAGCCACAATTTACGCCACAGACATCTCTGGTCCAGCCTTGCAGGTAGCTAAAATGAATTGCCAAAGGTATAAGTTATGTGACAAGATTACATTTCTCCAAGGCAACTTGCTTGAGCCATTGCCCAAGCCTGTAGATATGATAGTGGCGAACTTGCCTTATGTAGAAAATTCCGAGTTAACAAAACTAAGCCAGGAAATAAGAGACTTTGAACCAAGATTAGCTTTGGCCGGTGGCGATGATGGGTTGGATATTATAAGACAACTGTTACTCCAGGCACCTGATAAACTCCACCACCAAGGTTCTCTGCTTATGGAAATAGGGCAAGGACAGGCAGAAAAAATTAGCTCACTGGTGCACAAATACCATCCTCAAGCCACAATCAAACTAATTCCTGATTTCAGAGGAATATATAGGGTAGTTAAAGTTCAGCCTGAGGGCAGGCACAGTAACCCATCTCCGTGTTTTTCTATCAATTAGACTTTTTAAGTAAAAGTGAATGCCGAAATGACCGATATTAACCAGCGAATCGAGACCCTGGCTAATCTTATTCTGCAGGTAAAGCATATAGTGATATTTACAGGTGCCGGTATTAGCACAGAGTCAGGCATATCCGACTACCGCGGCCCTACAGGAATGTGGAAGAAATATAATCCTGCGGACTTCACCATTCAAAAGTTTCTCAGTAGTTACGAAACACGAAGGCAACGCTGGCAAATGCTTATCGAGGGTGGACTTGCTTTGAACGCACAGCCTAATCGTGCGCATAAAGCTATCGCTGAATTAGATGGATTGGGTAAGCTAGATTGTATTATTACCCAGAATATAGACAACCTTCATCAAAGAGCGGGAGTTTCCGAAAACAAAATCTTTGAGCTACATGGCAACATGCGGCGAGTAATATGCTTAGATTGCCACCATATTTTCACTATCGAAGAAGTAATGGAAAAGATTAAGAAAGGAATAGAGGTTCCTGATTGTCCTGATTGTCACGGCCTTCTGAAACCAGATGTTGTTTTCTTTGGCGAACAACTACCCCAAAAAACATTAGAACAAGCGATACATTATTCACAAAATTGTGATTTATTCATAGCTATAGGTTCAACACTATCAGTCTACCCTGCTGCCTACATGCCTCTATATGCTATCAATTCTGGAGCTAAACTGGCTATCATAAATCTCAGCCCAACAGAGCTTGACAGCTACGCTACTATCCTGATACCAGGTAAAGCAGGAGAAGTCATGACAACCCTTCTTCACATAGTGAGGAACAAAATATCCTAGTATCTTTTCCCTGCTGGGTCCGCTAAAGCCCCATCGATATTGCCACTATCTCAGCAATATCAAGATCCTTTAGCGTTTCCCCCATGCCCTTACTTCCAATGGCATCTTCCAGCATTTGCACGCAATAAGGACAGGCAGTGGCCACAATTTCCGCCCCTGTCTCCTTAACATGCTCAATACGAACCTCACTTATCCTTGTTCCCTTTGTCTCCTCAATCCAGAAACGACCTCCTCCTCCTCCACAACAAAAGCTATCGTCACCATGATGCTCCATCTCCACCAGATTTACCTGAGGAATTGCCTTAATGATGTCTCGCGGAGGCTGGTAAATATCATTATACCTGCCCAGATAACAAGGGTCATGATAGGTTATCTTCTTGTCTAACCCTGATTTCAATTGTATTTTCCCTTCCTGCAGCAGGCGAATAATAAACTGAGAATGATGTATAACCTCAAACTTACCACCAAACTGTGGGTATTCATTTTTAAGGATGTTAAAACCATGAGGACAAACAGTAACTATGGTCTTGACTCCATAATTATTCAACAGCTCAATATTCTTCACAGCCTGCATCTGGAACTGATATTCATTACCCAACCTTCTGGAAGGATCTCCACAGCAAGTCTCTTCTGCACCCAACGTCGCAAAATTAACTCCAGCAGCATTTAATATCTTGGCAAATGCCTGCGCTATCTTTATACTACGGTCCTCAAGAGCTGCCTGACAACCAACCCAGAACAATAAATCAGCATCACTGTTATCGGATAGATGCTTTATATTTAAGCCTTCCTCCCACTCAGTCCTGCTATGTACTGTACCTATAACAACATGCCCTCTAGCTTCAATAGAATTTAATACTGGTTCCACCAATTCAGGAACTTTAGCTTGTTCCAAAATAAGATTGCGCCTCATGTCAACAATCTTCTGAGGATGTTCAATATATACCGGGCATATATCAAGACAAGCACCACAAGTAGTGCATGCCCATATGGCTTCCTCAGGTATCACTTCGCCAATAAGTGAGCACGAGGTGCTGTTTTCTCCCGAGGCATCATCTGATAATAGCAATGAAGTTTCGGACGGTCTGATCAAAAAAGGATAGTCGCTCACCTCCAGTAAATGACCTTTCAACGACTGAATCATCTTCTTCGGAGATAGCGGCTGACCACTAATGTAAGCAGGACAAACTTCCTGACATCTACCACAACGAGTACATGCTTCAACATCCAATAACTGTTTCCATGTAAAGTTACCAATCTCTCCAACCCCAAAGAACTCTGCTTCTTCGAGATTGATTGGAGTTAAAGCTCCTTTAGGCTCACGGCTACGGAAAAAGGCATTCATAGTATCGGTGATGATGTGGTTTAACCTGCTATAAAACAGTGATATATAAATAACAGCTCCAACAGTAAACAGGACATGGAAATACCACAATATCCTATGCCAAGTCAGCAAGGTTCCCAGCGACACACCAGATAAAGCATTGGTAATAAACAATCCGCCTGGAGACCAAATGCTCCAAGCGGCTTCCTGCACCCCCGGGGCAATAGCAGCAAGGCGAAAGGCCTCCACAAAGAAACCGGAAATAACGACACCCAATATCAGAATGGAGGTAATGGCGTCGTCACGGGATCTATCCAGCCTCTCGTGAAACGCACCCGGAGACTGCGCATATCTCCGCACCATAAATATAACGATTGCAATAATGAAAAGTAGACCACCCAGGTCGCTGAATAAGGAATGAGCTAAACCAACATTGCCTACCAAAAAGTGGAACCAATAATGACTGAGAAAATCTAGTAATGCACCCAGCAGCAGAAACACTGAGCCCCAAAAAATGAACAGATGGGGAATCCCAGGATAAAGCTGCCGTAAAATCCTTCTATGAATAAAGCCATCAACGATCCCAAGTTTAATGAAAGTCCCTATTCTGCGCCAAAAAGGATGCAACCTGTCTTCAGGTTGGCCACGTCGCCATACCAGCCAAAAGCGAGCAACGATGGCATATAGAAAAATGACAGCAGCAATTATGCCAAGGGTGTATACAATCCAAGGCCCTTCAGGGATATTCCAAAAGACTTCACGAACTTCCTCCATCTACTATCACGCTCCTTTCATTATGTCATTGTAATAACGTATCTCTTCACCAAGCGTCAGCTGGTAACAGAAGTTAGCCAACTTATCTATTTGCTTCTAAGTTTTCTGGAGTTGATGGGCGTAGCGTGGCCCCCTGGTTCAAGAATCATCCTCTTTGGCTCACAAGCTTGCTCATAAAGATGCAGTGCCGACTGATAGGGAATATATTTGTCACCCCGACAGTGAACAAATAAAATTGGGCACGCCCTGACTTTAAGCAATGCTGCCAGCGAGCTGCCGCTATGATACACAGCTAAGAACTTCCTCCAATCTATTTTCATATGTTGTCTGTGAAACTTCATCCAGGGACGATATAAGAAACTCCAAGGGGATGTTACCCAGGGAACAGTCCCCATTCGGGGATAGTCAGCAATAAAAGGGTGTCGCTTATCCTCCATATTAACATTTGAAGGCAATTCAAACTCGCCAGAAGGACAGGAGAGGAGAACCAGAGCGCTAAGTTGATTTATTTCAGCCGCTGCTCGCAAAACAGCCATGGCCCCCATGCTATGTCCCACCAGAGAAACACGACTCGCATCAATATCAGGATAGTTACTTAAATGCTGTAGAGCAACCTTGATATCACCAACCATCTTCCCTTCACAAATGCCGCTACTCAATCCATGACCACGAAAATCAAAAATAAACGCAGCTATACCAGAAAGAACAAGTTGCTCCGCACTAGCTTTCACTGAGAGGCGACTTGAGGCCGCACCATGACACAGGATTGCCAATGGAAAAGGAGGATTCTTACGAGGGATAAACAACTCGGCATAAAGCCTCTCACCATCATTACCAAAGCTGGTAGAATATGAAATAAAATTAACCTGACTCAAGCTTTATCTCTTTTAGCCTAACACCTTAACCACAACACTATTAAAAATAGCTGCTCCCAACCCTGTGATCAAGACAATCCAGGAGACTGGGTAATTTTACCAGAAGAATGCGACTCATAAAAGACCCCCCTGTATTGTCACAATACTCAGCATCTTTTGAATTTCAGGACAACTACAGGGGAAACGTCACTTACATTAGCAAGCTAACTCACACGCATACAAAATTCCAAATTAATACACTAACTGCCTTAAAAAACATTTTGAGGGCACAGACAAGCAAATCCACCAGTAAAGGACACAGAGGTTAACTCTATGGTTACTCTGTCTCTCTTTGAATACGCCTGATATCTACCGCCTTACCAGTCTTTCCATCCACCTGCACCAGAATGGCATTAAATGTAACCTTGCCCCTTCCCACAGATAACCTTGATGGCACTTGAGTAAGAAAACGGTTAATTACAGCATCGGTATCATCACCGATAACCCCATTGACAGGACCAACCATGCCGATATCAGTAACATAAGCAGTACCGTCGGGCAATATGGAGGAGTCGATTGTACCCACGTGAGTATGCGTGCCCAATACAGCGCTGACTCGACCATCAAGATACCTCCCCATAGCTACTTTTTCCGAAGTTGCCTCAGCATGGAAATCTACTATAACTATGTTGGGTCTAACTTCAAGACTCCCAAGCAATTGGTCCATAGCTCGGAAAGGACAATCAAAATTACCCATGAACGTACGTCCAATAAGGTTAACTACTAATACTTCATGTTTAAGCAAATATCCCCGTCCCGGATTAATAGCAGGGTAATTTAGGGGACGAAGGATAGCCATATCACTATCAAGGTAAGGGATAATTTCCTTGTGGGCCCAGATGTGATTACCTGAAGTTATCACATCAACGCCAGTATCAAACATTTCATGTGCGATGGTTGATGTCAAGCCAATTCCTCCAGCAGCATTCTCTCCATTAGCTATTACCATATCGACATCATGTTCACGACGCAAGTCTGGCAGGATTTCTCTAAGTGATTTCCTGCCAGGCTTGCCAATAATGTCACCTATAACTAATATGTTCATCGGACTATCTCAAATATTTACTTGGCATAATCCACTGCCACGGTTTCTCTCAGTACCATCACTTTTATTTGGCCCGGATAGCTGAGACTATCCTCTAGCTTCTTAGAGATATCTCGAGCCAGTCTAATTGCAGCCAAATCGTCCACCTCATCGGGTTTCACCAATACCCGAATTTCTCTGCCTGCTTGAATCGCGAATGTTTTCTCCACCCCGGAGAAACTGGAGGCTATTTCCTCCACTTCCCTAACGCGTTTCAAATAGTGCTCCAGGGATTCCCGCCTCGCACCTGGTCGAGCTCCGCTCACAGCATCAGCCGCAGCAACTATAAAACCAAGAACGCTGCTAGTAGGCACTTCACCATGATGTTCTGCCACTGCCTGAGCAATTTCTGCAGACCCATCCCATTGTTTGACCAAATCAGCACCTATCAAAGCATGTGGCCCCTCGACCTCATGGCTTACTGCCTTACCAATATCATGGAGTAATCCCGCCTTCCTGGCTGTTACAGAATCTATCCCAATCTCATCAGCTAACATCCCTGCAAGATAAGACACCTCAAGGCTATGAAGCAGGACATTTTGCCCATAACTAGTACGAAACTTAAGTTGCCCCAGCAATTTAATCAACTCAGGGTGTAAACCAGCTAACCCCGCTTCATACACTGCCCTCTCCCCCTCATCACGTATAGTTGTTTCAACTTCTGCCTGTGCCTTCTTTACTATCTCTTCAATGCGAGATGGATGGATACGACCATCAAGGATAAGCTTATTTAAGGCAATGCGCGCTATCTCCCGTCTTACCGGAGCAAAGCTGGAAAGAGTAACCGACTCCGGGGTATCATCGATAATAAGATCAACCCCCGTTGCCTCCTCAAAAGCCCTGATATTCCGCCCCTCACGACCGATGAGTCTCCCCTTCATCTCGTCGCTGGGCAGTGAAACAGTAGACACTGTCGTCTCCGAGACAACATCAGCAGTACAGCGCTGAATGGCCGTAGCTAAGATATGCTGGGCCTCTCTATTAGCACCCTCTTTCACTTGGGCTTCCCAAATCCTAGCCTGCCGGGAGGCTTCCTCTCTCACCTCCTGCTCAACAGCCTGGAGTAAGAAGCTCTTTGCCTCTTCACCAGAGATGCCACTGATCTGCTCTAACTGCCGTATCTGTTCACTCTTGATCCCTTCAAGCTCAGCCTGAAGATTATCGATGCCCTTCTCTTTGTCATGTAGCACTTGATCTCGATGATCCAAGGAGTTCATCTTGTGCTCCAGGGAGTTCTCTTTCTGATTGAGTCGCTTTTCTATATGATGTAACTCAGAGCGCCGTTCCTTACTATCAGTCTCAGCAGCATTTCTAACATGGATTGCCTCTTCTTTAGCCTCAAGAAGCATCTCTTTATACTTAGTTGCTGCTTCCTCTAATAATGCTCGTGCCTCTTTACGAGCTTCCAGTGTCCGTTGGTTGGCTATTAACTGCCGCATAAAATAACCAACCCCCACACCCAAAACCACGGCAATGACAATAAGAATATATGCTATGTAATTCATTTCTCCTCTTCGTTGTACAGCGATGTATAAGTGACATTACGAGCTAATATTACCTTGTCAAGGATGGAGCGTCAATCTACACAAGGGGACATCCACCAGCACGAAAGAGAACACTGGGGAAAATAATCCAAAAGTGAAAACAAACTCAAATAGAAAAAACCTTAGCAACAGAATAGCGGAAGGAAAGGTAAATTTAACAGATATCCAATAGGATTAACCTATTGACCGACCTAAGAATCACAAGGTGTAAACCTTAGACTCCCTAGAAAGGAGGTGATTCAGCCGCACGTTCCCGTACGGCTGCCTTGTTACGACTTCGTCACAGTCACCAACCCCACCTTAGGCGACTGCCTCCCCGCCCAGTCGGGGTTAGCCCATCGACTTCAAGTGTTGCCAGCTCCCATGACGTGACGGGCGGTGTGTACAAGGCCCGAGAACGTATTCAACGCAGTATAGCTGACCTGCGTTTACTAGCAACTCCAACTTCATGCAGGCGATTTCAGCCTGCAATCTGAACTGAGGGCAATTTTGAGGATTAGCTCCAGATCACTCCTTAGCAACCCTTTGTATTACCCATTGTAGCGTGTGTGTAGCCCAGGACATAAGGGCCGTGCTGACTTGACGTCATCCTCGCCTTCCTCCTTGCTTTACAAGGCAGTCTCCTATGAGAATTTAACATAGGACAAGGGTTGCGCTCGTTGCGGGACTTAACCCAACACCTCACGGCACGAGCTGACGACAGCCATGCAGCACCTGTGCTAGTTCCTGACTGGATACAGGTCGTCCTCCTTTCAGATTCCTACTTCTGACATGTCAAGCCCTGGTAAGGTTCTTCGTGTATCATCGAATTAAACCACACGCTCCGCTGCTTGTGCGGGCCCCCGTCAATTCCTTTGAGTTTCAGCCTTGCGACCGTACTCCCCAGGCGGGACACTTATCGCGTTAGCTTCGACACGAGAGGGGTCGATACCTCCCATGTCTAGTGTCCACCGTTTAGGGCGTGGACTACGCGGGTATCTAATCCGCTTCGCTCCCCACGCTTTCGAGCCTCAGCGTCAGAAACAACCTAGGAAATCGCCTTCGCCACTGGTGTTCTTCCCAATATCTACGCATTTCACCGCTACACTGGGAATTCCATTTCCCTCTGCTGCCCTCAAGCTCTCCAGTATCAAATATCCCCTTCCAGTTAAGCCAGAAGATTTCATACTTGACTTAAAAAACCACCTGCGCTCCCTTTACGCCCAGTAAATCCGGATAACGTTCGCCTCCTACGTCTTACCGCGGCTGCTGGCACGTAGTTAGCCGAGACTTATTCCTCGAGTACCGTCAGAACTTCTTCCCCGAGAAAAGAGGTTTACGACCCAAGGGCCTTCATCCCTCACGCGGTGTCGCTGGGTCAGACTTTCGCCCATTGCCCAATATCCCTT
>JAUXIH010000022.1 GCA_030621105.1 Dehalococcoidia bacterium
CCCCGCCTTAAATGAGATTTCAGCCTGGGCTTGGCTTACCCACTCTTCAAAGGGAATTACTATGTCTTCGGCAACTTGCCACTTCCAATATTCCTTATCTAGCCTCTGGGAAGACATCACCGTATCTTTAGCTTCCATCATTTTATCTCCACTATTTCACCACATTCAGGACACCGTAGCTCAAGTTTAGTATCAATCCCCCCGCTCATCTCAATATATAACCTATCAGACTTTAGAGGTCTAGTCCCTTTCCACCCACAGCCACAACTATAATATGTAGAGCCGTTCTCCTGCTCCCACGACTTTAGCCAATCTGGTGTCATTTCAAAGGTTTTCCCGCTTTCAAGTTCACCCTTCATTTTACCTCCATTGTCAACAAAAGTCCTCTTGATTGTCAACATTTCTATATTGGCTTGGACTAGGACTATGAGTCCATCCATTCCCCAACAGATTTAATCTCCGCTGGATTGTAGTTCTGCTTTCTCAATTCCCTTAGTCTCTTTGGTAGGCATTCCATACAGCAGATTTGGAAGGACATCACATTCATAGTTCCTCCAATAAGAGAAAGTACTCCAACCTTCTTTCCACATTGTGAACAATTCAGATTATAATCTTTGACTTGCATTTCTACCTCCTTCTATAGTGGCTTGGACTGGGGCTGGTGACTACCCCCATTGAACAATCACTCAGGTCTTTTGTGATTGCACCCCAGCCAAACCTCACCCTGAGCCTACACACTACCTATCGGGCAATCCCATCCAAGCAAGCACTATTCTCTTAGGGGGCAATACCCGTTCTCCCCCATACCATCCTGCCCACTTCACCGTTCTGGTTTGCGGAGTTAGTCCGCCCCTCGGCTCAGGGTTTGTACCAGCCAGTAGCCAGCAGGGTTATAAATCCCTGACACTACACTCTGCACTGTCCCATCCTCACGGTATAGGGTGGCTGGCACTCTTGCTGGCTCGGTATACACTTCCCCAATTCTAGCAAACCGATGTTATTATTAACCGCCTTCCACGGTGGGACACCAGCAAGTTCTTGCTGGGTGGGATTTGAACCCACGAGGCTCAAGTTGCCTAGTAGTTCTCACTACTTGCGTTCAGCCAGACTCCGCCACCAGCAAAACTCTATTCAGTTGTTAAGCTACAGGCACTAAATCGTCTTCTATCTCTACAAGATTAGGACTTCCGCATTTTGGGCAACAGTCTATCAACTCAACCTCACCCACTGGCTCACCTTTGAGAACGCCCTGCTTTTCTTGGTAAATACAGTCGCATTCTCGCCACTCGCCCATCCATTTGCAGTCCTGACATCTAAGCATCATCACGCCTTCTGAATAGCCATTTGAAAAATTGAAGCCACGAATTGCCAACGATATAATCTTCTATCGCCTGTGAGTATGTCTTCTGCTTTTTGCCACGCTTCCGGTCAAGTATCTCTGCTACTTTATCCGATACCTTTATCTGTTTCATAGTAACCTGCGTCAACCTCCTGCCACAATTATAAACTATTCTTCCCCTCTTGTCAAGCATTATTTTTCTGTCAATAGTAACCCTATTAGAATAGAAGCTGTAAATAAAAAACCGAGCCAGGGGGCGGCTATTAAAGCCGAAACCTGGCGCAATGGTTTTCCTAAATAGTTATACTCTATCCTTATATAAGACTGACTTCCATAAATTGGCTCACCTTTCATTATAGATACTTTTTCAGGATTTGTCAAGTTTTATTTTAGAGACAAAAAAACAACCCGCCAAAGCGGGTGTGTCCATAGATACTAATTCAGCCTTTAATGCCTCAGAAATTCAATCCTGTGCGTTCTCAGATAGGCTCTACCACCATCCCTGAAGTCTTGTTAGCCAGCTAGAAACTCCCACAACAACTATTCCCACAATCCACCTTATAGAGCAGAGCCAGGTTGTATTCTTTGCGATTTGGAGACCGTGCTTACTAGAACTATCATTGAGACGCTGGAGGTGTGTGTCAATATTCTGTAAGTGAGTGTTTACGTATATGAGGGCTGTATTTATTGACGCTAAATTCTCCGTATAGGTCTGCCTCTTTTGCTGTTCAGCCATTACTTGCCCTCCTGATTTTCAATATACCGAGTGCCCCAAAAGAAGTGGCCGAAAATAAAGCCAGTGGTGAATATCCCCATAATCTTCAATACTTCCAGCCATTCAAAGTTATGCCCTAGCCACACGCCGACAGCCACCAATCCGATAATCCAGACAAACTCTGCTTTATGCCACAGGTCCCGAATTGCAAAAGTCCAAGGGCGGCCAATCCACGGTGTTAGATGCGTATATAGCCATTTGTAGGCATTCATACTTCCCACCCCAAATCTCCAATATGTTCTTCAGCACTAACGCATAATGAGCAAAGCCCTGACCTTTCGTTGGACTCTAGTTTCTCGCCACACAGCTCGCAATACCTTCCTTTATTTTCTCTCCCACACTCACAGCAGGTCATTACCTTTCCTTCTGGTCTAAACCAGGCGTATCTCCGACAGCGTTGGCAGAATAGAAATTCACAGTTGGGTTTTCCAGGCATTGTAATTTGCCTCCAGTTCGTTATCTTTAAGGTAAAGTTTTAATAAGTAAATTTCCTTCTTGAGCTCATCATAGGTCGGTAATTTGGAGGGGACTTCATAGCTATAGCCACACAAAGGACACTCCATCCGGTTACCCCTGTTAAACATCTGGACTGAACATCTGTGGCAAATAGACATTGTTTACCCTCCATTATAGCTTCCTCGCTAGTATGGCATCTAAATTTGAGGATTCGGTGTCTACTATGATTCTGTTCGTCCCGGTATTAACATCATATTCAGTCTCGATGATGTAGAAGGTTCTCAGAGCATCCCGTGTAACCGTGCCAGCATCAGCGCTTGCGGGAACTAGGTCTCGGATTCTTAATACCTCTCCAGCTCTAACCCAACTCGAAGGATGCTGAACCCCGTTACCGTCAAATACTCTATCACCTAATACAATCTCTTCTAGTTTAGGCCAGATATCCTTGTGGTCTTCCATCCAGCCATCTCTGTTAGCCTGTGCTGCTGCGGCTGCTACTGTCCCGACATCGGGCACTATATAGCGTCTGGTTAGACTATATTTAGATTGGCTTGTGGTGTCGTTTACTGTGGCGGTTCTGGTGAGTGACCCACCAGCTTGATAGCAAGCATAGCAGGAATTCCACAAATCCCCGCCTCTATGTGATAATCTTAATTTAGCAAGGTCTCGGAGGTTTACAGTCCAATCCACGCTTGATACGCTGCGCTTTTTAAGATAAGGGATTCGGTCTTCCCAGATGGCAAAATACCACTTACCCTTTGTAGAGTCCGAGAACGCCAATAGCTTCTCAAATAATTGTTGGGGATAGATATCCAGATAAGAAGCATCGGCGGCGGAGGTTATGGTAATATCTGTAGCGTCTATATTCGTCTGGTCTGCTGATATTTGAGCGCAGTTAGCAGTCAGGACTGCCTTGATTACTACTGAAGCGACAGCGTTAAAAGCAGTGGCATAGGGAACATCTGAGAGATTAGCATAGTAACCATAAGCAGTAGCACCTGCCGAACCTTGTGTCAATTCCAAATCTTCAATTCTACCTTCAAACAATGTTTTCTTTTTATCAGTTATCTTAAGGCGGTAGAATACTTTATTGGTGAGCCAGTCCCACGCTTCGGGTAAGTCTGCTAACATACGAAAGGAACAGTTATTAAACCCACCCGATAGTTTGGTAGAGAACCTAAGTAGTTGGACTTTAGTAGTGATGTTCTCTACAAAAACTGGGGTTGTAAGGTTTTTATCAAACAGTTGTATTTCCATCTATATCACCAACTTGGGCTTAATATACCTTTCTGCAATTTCTAACATCTCTTTTTCGTTAAACATATCACTTTTGATGGCATTGCAACTTGTGCAAGATAAAACTATATTTTCCAACGTATAATGAATCGCATTATTTTTACGGTCAATGCTTAAACTACTAGCCTTGCGCTTGCCCCCTTGGGTCAAAACCCTGCCACAATAATGGCATACTAATTTTTGGCTATTAAACCAATTAACAAATTCGTCTGAAGTAAAATCGACTTTATGGTTATTTTTCGTTTTTAACCCAACCCATCTTCCACGAGGTGTTATTGAGAATTTCAATGCATATTTTCGATGCGTTTCTCGGCATTTATCTGGACATCTTTTTTTATAATCAACTCTTCTTTTGCGAATGCATTCCTTACAATAAAAATTCCGCCCATCTTTGCGATTATGGTCTATACCAAATTCGGATATTGGCTTTATTTTATTACAGTCCTTACAGAATCTTTCACTTTTATTTTTTAACATATTACCATCTATTAGGGATATAACTATATAATAAGGAACTGTGGCTGATATTTTATATCACTAGCGAAGGTAACTGCCTTGACATCATCTCGGATAACATAGATACGGGTGTTCTCTCTTCCTAGATTAAAGGGTGCGCCAACATAGGTTGGGAAGTCCTCTATTTTATTAGCAGCAGACAGGATAAATATATTGGGTGGGTCTGTAAGGTTATCTAAAGCTAATACATCGGCAGCAGCAATGGAATCTATTATAACTACACCTTCGTCTACAGGGAGTAGAAATATCCAGTCTATATCCCATTTGTAGTTTTCGTTAGATGTTAGGGAGTCTGTGGCATAATTATATATCCTCAATTGAAAAGTATTGTTTGTGGCTATGTCTGATTCTGCAATTGGAGGAAGGTTGAGCAAACCTAAATCAAGTATTTCCCAGGTATTGTGAACCGCACATTGATAATATTCTGATAAAGTCTCGGAGGGCGTGTAGGTTTTATCCCCATAACTCCAGCCGAATCCCCAACTCAAATGGTCATAGTCGTTGGCATCCTGGCAGTAGCATCGTACCTTGACTAGCACTCTGAATTGCCCCTTTGGTAATGTAGCGATATCAAAGTTCAATCGAGATATTTCGACATTAGCGGCAACTCCCCCAGCATCTTTTACCCAGGTTTCGTTATACATCTCCCCTGATACTGCTACATCTGGCTGTGGGGTATTGTAGTTATCACCCGCTGCCCCTGCAATATCTGTATAACTATCAGCGGCCTCCCCTTCTATCCATAAATCATCTGTCTGTCTGGTTCCACTCCGTTTAGCAATCCAGACCTTTTTACTACCTGTTGCCCCCGCCTGAACTAACTTGTGATACATCTTGGCTGGCTGGTCGCCATAGGATTCTGTAGTAGTAATGTCCTGATAGTTTGTTGGGCTTTCGGCAGCAAATATAGCGAATAAAGTATCATCGGTGGCATCGGCAGTCCAGTTTACTCCTGCATCAGCCGAGAAACATCTTTGCCCTGTAGCATAGCCAGCAGTAGCATCACTTCGGGGGGTAAGACGATTAGCCCCAGATTCTGGAATGTGGAAAACTAAAACATATTCAGTCGCATCGCTTAAAGCTACTGAACTGCCAAATATAACTCTCCACCATCCAATATAACTTCCCGAAGTTGGGATAGCACTAACATCTACTGTCCCCGTAGCAATTGCCACACCTGTTGGCAAACTCCCCGCAGTCGCAAATAAAGCCAGTGTCAAGTCGGTTATAGTTCCCGTTCGGTAACATTTTATCGCTGCTCCTACTGCCGTAAAGGCTGAAGTTGTAGTAAAGGTTTGACCCTCCCAATCATTACCGCCAAAGGGGTGAGTGGTATCATCATCTACTAGGAACGATTCCTTTATATCATAAGGACTTTGTGAGTTCTCTAGTGCATCTTGTACTATATCCTGATTAGTGTATCTGCCAAATGGTTTACAGACTAGGGTTATCGGGGCGTTCAAGATATAGTAATTATCAAGCGGTCTGGATAAGTAATCAGGGGGCATCTCCAAATCGCCCCGCAATACATCAAAAAAGGTAGATTGGTCTGCTGTATCCCCCCACTGATACTCTAAATATACCTGAGCACCATAGCCTGACAGTGTCCTCTTTTCAGCATCGTTCAAGAGCCTCTGTATTGTGCGAATGTTGGTTTTCAAGTCCGCTAGTGTTGAACCCCATATTTTAGTATTTAAGGTAATTGCCCGATTACCATAGGAAGCTGATGCTAACCGCCCTCCGTCAAAAAAGGGATTAGTAATATAGGATGCGTTGACTTGCGGTGCGGGCATAGACAACCCCTTTTGCATTACTTTGGCATCCGTGCCGTCATACAAGTTTACAGTAGTAGTGCCGTCTGATAACTTAATTCTAAAACTAGCCACCCATTCTCTCCCGTTTCATATAAGCATTACCTAAACTTCTGTTTACACTTTGCCCTACAAGTTCGCCATCCAAATAGATATTACTTGTTATAACATTCTCTATCGGGATACCGCTTTCCATCGGGATTACTGCTTCCCTACCACCCTCTCCTAGCATTGCAAAGGTGGGCTTATCCACTATACCACCGTATTGGAAAGTGGGAATTCCTAATAGATGGTTTCTATAAGCATTACCTAATCCCCTAGCACCCCCAACTACACCTCCGGTAATTGGGCCACCCTTAGTGGTTGGCTCGCCATATTCCCAAAATTCCTTTTCCCAGGGATGCATACTTTTATAGGGTGTCATTTGTTGCCCTCCCCCACCACCACCAAACAAACCCATCACCCAAGCCCAAAATGTCTTCAGGAGATCCCAAAATGCCAATACCTTTTCTATCGCTCTCTGAAAGGCGTTTGATATATCATTGGTAATACTATCCCAATGTGTCATCAAGGGTATAATCACCATCAAAGCCCCAGCTAAACCAACTCCAATAAGTCCAAGAGCAGGCAATAGTGTCATATTAAGGCTAAAGGCAGCTAAGGTCATTTTTGCAATTGCCGCAGTTACCCCGTGAATGAGCATAGGTAAGCCAGGTAAGGCTATTAAGAGCGGCCCCAAAGCAAGCATAAGCAAACCGAGTGCTAAAGTGCTAAATACTATTGCCTTCGTTAAACCAGGATGCTTTTCAGTCCAGTCCTTAATCCCCGTGATTATATCGGTCATCTTTTCTATTAAATCTGGTAAAACGGTAGTCAGGTTTTCAGCCAGCACAGCCCCAAATCCCATAAACGAAGTCTTTAGAGTAAGGATGGAATCGTTAAACCTTTCGGCAGCAGCCGCAGCCTCGGCATCAAACACAATCCCCAACTCTTCGGCCTTTTGCATCAGGGCTTCTATGCCATCAGCCCCTTCAGCTAACAAGGGTAGAAGTTCCGTGCCAGCTCTACCGAATATGTCCTGTGCTGTAGCAGCCCGCATCGTGGCATTCTCTAATCCCGCAATGGCTAGAGCAATTGTTCTAAACTGCTCTTCAGGGTTTTGCTTCATAAGAGCTTCTGCTGATAGCCCTATCCTGTCAAAAGACCTGATATAAGTTGCCATCCCCTCTGAAGCGTCAACAATGGTCTTCGCCATTCTCTTGACACCCTTCGCTAATGTATCAAGGGAAGCCCCGCTTATCTCGGCAGCGTATCTTAGTTTAGAAAGCATCTCGGTAGTAAAGCCCGTCTTTTTAGCTAATTTAGCAACCTGGTCTCCCGCTTTGGCATAGGATAGCGTCATTTTAGTCATCCCGCCCACAATGACAGTTCCCATTGCTGTCATCGCCATCCCTGCCATTCGGCACTGTTTAGACATCGCTTGTAACTTACCAGAGATGCCCTTCAGGACAGGGGAGGCTTGGTCTTTACCAGTTACCCGTATTTCTACCTTGCCAGTTTGAGCCATTGTTTTACATTCCTAATACTTTGCCAATTTCCACCAACACGTCAGCATCCACAAGTGCCCCGACTTGCTCTTCGGTCATATCGGGGTAGTCTCTCCTGAGCCTTAAATAAAGAATGTAGCGGATTGGTTTGACCGCTCCGCTCTCCAGAAGTTTGGCAATAGGCTCGTTAAACGCATCCTCAACCTCTACCATTACATTGAGGTTTATGGGGCTTAAAGTGTAAGTCCCCCCGTCTGCTAGTTTAATCCTGTCTATCGCTGGCTTCGCTGCTAGTGTTTTCTTGGTCATCATTCCCCCTTTCTGGCGGCATTCCGATAAAGTCTTCTGGCCGCCGCTTGTGGTTTTTATCGCTTGTCAGAATGGCTGCTATGGTCGCAATGCTATAGTTCCGGTTATAGTCGTCTACCTTCTTTTGATACGAAAGCTCGCTTACTAACAAATTTATATCAGCAGCGTCCATCTCCCGTATATACTCAAGAGGCCAGCCCGTCTCCCTGATTATGAATACTACTAGTTCGTCATAATTCATTTTAGGTCGTTGCTATCGTGAGCACTCCTACACCCTGGAAGTCATACGAATAGGTTACAACTCCGTCTGTTGGCGTGGCTGGATGCAAGCCTGTTATGATGCAATTACCTAGAAACGCCTGCGTTACCGTGGCCGACTCTGCTAGTTCAATGCCCATCTGCGTTCCGATAGTAAGCGGGGCGCCGTCCTTAAAACCTTCAAACGAACCTGACCACCCTGTTAAAACAGGAATGTAAGCCCGATGCCCACTTGAATCAAACCCTGTAACTTCAGAGACATCATAAATCTGGTCTAAAGTCCACGACCTTATACCAGCGATGTTTTTAGCTGCCCTGATATCATCAAGGTAGACAGACATCTCCTGGGCATTGGCGTTCATCTCTAGCCCGATGATAGTGCCTGCCGTAGTGTCATCTAATGTTTTGCCCGCTACTTCTGCGCAATGGCAGTATTTCCAAGTATCGGCTGAAAGTGCTGGAATGTTTACCTGCGATGTGGGGCTTCCCCCCGAAGCCGTAGTGCCCAACCCTATCACTAAATCATTTGCCGCTACATCTGCCGTAGCCCTTGCCCAACACAAGATATGCGTGTAAGTGGACACATTTTTAGCTGCCCCCATAGTTTCAAACATCACAATATCGGCATTGGTTATCCCAACACCTAGCACGCATTTTGAGCTACCACTACCAACCTTGACTATTGTGCTTTCAAGGCTTGCCGTTCCGTGTGTCCCACTTTCCCAGGCATCCTCGCAGTCCTCCAATAGCAAGTCGGCAACGTAGCAATTACCTGCTTTACCCGATATTCTAGCCATAAGTTACCTCCTATTATGCTGTCGCTATTGTAAGCCCTGCGGTGCCCTGAAAGTCATAAGAGTAAGTTACCAAACCATCAACCGCAGTCGTAGCGTGCAAGCCTGTTATAATCGCTTGCCCGTTGAACATCTGCGATGCTGAATTCAGCACTTCCTCTAAAATCAAGGCAATCTCCGTGCCAATGGTTAGTGGCACTCCATTTTTGTAGCCCTCAAAGCTACCCGACCAACCATCTAACCCTGGAATGTATGCTCTGTGTGCGCTTGAATCAAACGCTGTGGATTCCAGAGCATCAAAGGTCTGGTCAAGTGTCCACGACTTTATTCCATCAACATCATTTGTCGCAACACTAACCGAGCCACCCGTTCCCGCTAATCTAGCCATTCTGAACCTCCTATTATTTTATATTTACACCCAAGCCTGAAGCTCCCACTCCGTGCTCAGGTAAGTGATACCACCCCAGACCGTAGTTCCCAATCCTTTATTACTTATAATTCTTGAATCATCTGCCGAACTATTTAGCGTAGAATCTCCGTTGATTGCCGCTACCACCGAATCACTACCCGAAATCTCTATATAATCCAGCATATTAGCTAATACCGAGGGCTGGTCTTGCTTTGTAAATACAAGCAGAATTCTAAAGGTAAACCCAGAATTTCTGTCAAACGCTGTATCATAGGTAGTCTCTCCAGGTATAATCAGGGCAGTCGGGAACTGATTGATAGAATCGGGCAGCTCACTAGGGGCAAATACCCGCCTGATTGAGCTAATAGTTTCTAGTCTAGTTTTAATTCCGCTACCGATTAATTCTAAGCCCACTATACCAACCTCTTTTCAATACCTTTTGCTAACGTCTTTTCGTTTTCGCTTAGTGTGCTAGACAGTTGAGACAACCCATAGGAGAACATACCCTCGCCTAACACCTTGACCGACCCCTCCATATGCCTAGCTTTTAATTCCGTTCCTGGAATTCCATACTCTACTGTGGGGGCATATTCTACTAAAGTGCCAACAAAGCCTTCATCACCTGTCAACTTGTGAGCGATACTAGCCCTTAATCTCCCAGTTTTGACTACCGTTGCCATCTTAACAAGGCGGTCTAGCTTTAAGGTTAAAGTTCTGATTATACCTTTGGTTTCCTTTGGCACGGCGTTACTGGCATATTTAGCCGCTAGTTCCTTGCCCTGTGTTATCTTAATTTCTAACACTAGAGGTTTCCTTTTCTAAGCGGTGTTAGCGTCATCAATAAGTCTGGGTCGATTCCCTTGTACATTATCAGCGAGCCAAATTCGCTAGTTCCTATCACATCAGCGTAAGCTGTATCTTTTCTCTTAAACCACCTGCAAACTTGTATAATAGATGCCCTTGTTACTACATCGGGGACAGTCGCTTGATAGCCCCAGCTTCCCGCAATTTCAACACCTTTCTTAATACCAGAAGCGAACCCGCCGTAAGTAGAATTGGGGCTTAATTTTATCCTTGTTTTGGGCGTGGTGTTTAGAGGATACAGAATATAATCAGTAGTCGCCATTGTGGATTCATAGGTAGCATCACCATCTTGGTCTAGCTTTAAGGTAGTAACTGAAATCAAGTCATCTATAAATAGTGGGGAAGGCGAGCCGTCAAAGTATTTAGTGGTGGAGGTTGCAGTAAAATCACGATTGCAATAGGTGTCAATAAAGCCTTTGGCTTGGTCTACCATTCCCATTAGCATATCGTCATAATCGTCTGTCGTTAGGTCTAGCTCTGTCTTTACTTCGTCAAGCGTTGAATAGCCCATAATCCCTCCTAGCCTGATTCAACCACTGTAATACTAAAATTCTCCGTGCTTTCGATAACCCCTGATTTGGTAAGCTCTAACTCCGCTATATATCTACCCACAGTATCAAAGTCCCCATTAGCAACTGTATAATGGCAAGTCCCCGATGCGGCGGTATCCACAGGGCAATTACTATCAATAAGTAGCGTGCCTGATACTTTGGCAGCCCAAACCTTCAGCGTTACAAGATAGCCCGATAAGTCATAAGCACTAGCACTCGAGTCGGTAACTGTGAAGCTCAGGTCATACCCTTTATCGCCTTTGGGAACTGTTATCTTTTCCATTAGTTCACCTTCATTTTTAGAGATGTTATAGCACGGCTGAATAAACTTGCTGTAAGTGTCCGCTTGAATAACTTTATTGCGAGGCCGACTATTCTAGGCCATCTGTCAAAAGTGGTTTCATCAAAGTATATCTCATCAAAAGCGTTCATTTGTTCTATCCCTT
>JAUXIH010000109.1 GCA_030621105.1 Dehalococcoidia bacterium
CATGTCTGATCTCCCTCTTTACATTACACTTAAAACAGTAAGCTTGCATTTGTCTGCCTCCCTTTTTAACTATAAACATAAACTGCTCCTCATATAGCGTCAATAGCATAATAGTCCTCTATGACTAACGGGCAGGGTCTCATTAATCGAGGAGTTAACAAAAGCTTGTTTTGTTCGCCGAGTCACAAATACCTGAAATGCCAAACCCCCTTGCTTTTACTCTGTACAGCCTTATTAGACAAAGACCAGCTTAAAGAGAATCCTATTATAAAAGAGTGGATGCTCCTCGCCTCACTAACCGCCCTGGCTCAAATAGTCCATAAGTTCGTCAAAGCTAGGCGGGAATTCTGCTTGGAATGTGAGAAAGGAAAGCGTCGGATACCTCGCCCCCGCCTTATGGCTTGCCTCAAGTCCCTTGACTACTCCGTCCACCTTACTCAATGGTATGGTGAAAGTCGCCTCGTGATCCTGCGTTTGGGCCATTACTCGGTCACCGGCGCCGCTCACAATCAATTGGCATCGGTCAGCCAGAATCGCTTGAGTAATGTATGTAAAGCAGGCAAGCCCGCCTACACTGCTGGAAACGATGGGCTCTCCTGTTCCACAGGTAGCAGCCTGTATTAATCTCGATAGCTGAGCCGGGTTGGCATAGACTATAATGACCTGGGGCTCAAAATCAGCTCGATGAAGAGGCGCAACTACAAGATGAGTGTACTTCCCATACTCAAAGCGTGGTAGATTTCGGCTGATTTTGGCTCTTGCGTCTTGACTCTTCACCCAGAAGGGGAAATTAAAACTGCCATCTAGGAATTTTTCTTTAGCGGGTAGGAAACCTAACGTGAGCGCACCAAGTGGGCAAAGCATATCCTCTTTGCCCATCGCCATGAGCCAGCCATAACGTCGAGCTAAAGCTATGCCCTGGCATACTGGAATAGCTATTCCCAGATCTCGCTTCGGCATCTTAGCCTTCCCCGGAATGTCATTGACTGAGCCAACCATCTTAGCAGCGACAGGGAATGTTTGAGGGCGAATATACGAGTTCAAAGCTTCATTAATCTTCTGCAATTCCATTCTAGCTATCTCCTTCCTGCACGCAGACTAATCGATTCTCTACCCGAATGTCAACGGCCTCCCAGCTCTTGCTTTATAGCGCTTTATCATGTCTGTTTTCAGCAATCAAATCACATCTAGAGAGATACAGCGATGGTAAAAATAGTTACTGATAGCAGTGCTGACCTGCCTGCCGAGTTAGCCCAGGAGCTTGGGATTACAGTGGTGCCTATATATGTGCGTTTTGGTGATGAGGTTTTCCGAGACCGTGTGGACATCAGTGATGAGGAGTTCTATAGAAGGTTAATTCATGGTCCTGTCCACCCAACTACTACTCAGCCGGGATCACAAGATTTTCTTGAGGTATCTAGGGAACTATCAGCGGGGGCCGACGGCATCGTTTCCATTCACCGAAGCAGTAAGCTGAGTGGTACTTACAATGCAGCACTGCTGGCCAAGGAAATGATAGCAAGTGAACATCCTATCGAGGTGATTGAGACTCAAACGGTGACCATAGGTTTAGGTCTAATAAGTGTGGCGGCGGCTAAAATAGCCAAGCTGGGAAAGGGCCTGGAGGATGTCTTAACTGAGATAAATCACGCTATTTTTAATACAAGTCTGCTTGGTCTACTCGATACTCTCGAGTATTTGCTTCGCGGTGGGCACATTGGGAAGGCTAAGGCACTGCTGGGCTCGATGTTGGGTACTTGAGGTAACATTTGCCTGATTTGTTCGGTTCGTGAGAATGCTACACTCTACTTCAAGAGACGACCGACTAAATACTCAAACGATTGCACCGAGAGCACTTCTTGACTATAATCAAGGGCGGCGAGGTTGCCTAGGTGGCAAGGCTAAATCTCAGACTAAAAGTTCTGTCTATTGTCCACTCAGGCCCACCAGGGATGATGATAACTGGAACCCCACCTTCAAGTAACTATTGAAAAAGTACTTTATGTCTGCTAAAAGTAAAGTGAGGCCATCCTGGACAGACAGAGCAAAAATCCGTATCAAGAAATCTCTAGGGATGAATATTTTCCTGTGTGAGAGCTGCAAATGGAATTGGCGAAGTGCCTGTCATCGCCGAGAACGACCCAATGCCACCTGGTGCCCCGATTATGAAAAGAGAGGAAAATAAAAGAGCCTAAACTGGCTTGAAAGCTAAAAGGGTCCTCTTGTTTTCCCCTTCACCCCTTTCCAAAAAGTCCACAACAAGTGGCATGCCAACCTTAAGTTTTTGCGGATTTCGAGCATCAACATCCAGGATGCGAGCGCTGATCCTGGGACCCTCCTCCAGCTCTACGATACCGCTGCAATAGGGATTATCCCTGCCATAGCCTTCCTGAATCATGCGCGGAAGGCCAACAGCTATGGTGGTAAAGGCAGCGAGCTTGCCTTTGCCCTTAAGTATCGTCCACTCCATGTTACCCTCTTGGCAATTGACACAGATAGGCTTCGGCGGCAAATGTAAAGCCCCACACTTCTTACACCTCGAAGCCATAAGTTTCCCCTCGCCAAGAAGCTGATTAAAGGCGGCATCAGTAAATTCCTTCTGGCTCACCACCAAATTACCTCCTCTCATAAATGTGAATTGCACAGGTGGGACCACTGCCACCAACATTATGAGTCAGTGCCAAGCTGATGTCCTTGCCTGGCACCTGCCTAGCTCCCGCCTGCCCTCTCATTTGAAGCCAAATCTCAGCGGCCTGAGCAGTGCCCGTGGCACCAACTGGATGTCCCTTGGACTTCAATCCGCCAGAGGTATTAATGGGCTTGGCACCATCCCGCGCCGTAAGGCCCTCCTCAATTGCCTTGATTGCCCCACCTGAAGGAAAGAAACCAATGTCTTCTATGCCAACAAGCTCGGCAATGGTGAAGCAATCATGGACTTCAGCTATTTGAATATCCTCAGGTTTGACCCCAGCCATGGCATAGGCTTCCTGAGCAGCGAATTTAGCCGCTAAGATGGTGGTCATGTCTTCCCTTTCATATAATGGGTAATCGCTACCCTGACCCGTGCCGATAACATATACCGGGGTGTCGGTAAAACTCTTGGCTACCTCCTCAGCTACAAGCAGAAGACAGGAAGCTCCATCGGTAATGGGCGAACAATCAAACAGCTTCATGGGCCAGGCAACCACGGGATTGGCTTTAGGGTCTTTGAGAAATTCAATCTCGTCAACCCAGGTGGGTATCGGCTGCCCTTTCTGTTTCGCCTTGGCTATTCGGCCGTTCATTATATCCTTAATAGTGGTATTAAACTGAGCTTTGGGATTCAAAGCCCCATTATTGTGATTCTTAATCGCCACCTTCATAAAATGCTCTTCTTTAGCGCCGTACTTATCCATATAAGTCGTAGCCATAGCTGCGTAGATTCCAGGGAAGGTAAAACCAGCTGGAGTTTCATACAATGCATCAAGCGCTGAACCGAGAGCATCAGTTACACCCTCAGTGGACAAAGTGGTCATCTTCTCCACCCCACCTACCAAAACGATGTCGTAGAGTCCAGAGGCAATAGCTATAATGCCCTCTCTCAAAGCGACTCCACTGCTAACGCAGGCATTCTCAACTCTGGTTGCCGGCTTGGGAATCATCCCCAGATAACCGGCGATGATGGGAGCCATCAAACTTTGTCCCTCGCAATACTCGCCAATGTGATTACCCAAATAGAGCGCCTCAATATCCTTAGGGTCAATTCCCCTATCTACAGATTGTTTTAGCTCATTGAAGGCTTCTATAAACAAGTCACGGCTGGTTTTATCGGAAAAACTGCCGAATTTAGACACGCCAGCACCAACTATGGCTACGCCTCTGCCTAGCCTACGCTTTTTTACGTACATGTCACACTCCTAAGGAGAGTTAAGCTTTACTTCTGGTAGTTGTAAAACCCTTCGCCGCTTTTGCGGCCCAGCCGACCAGCTACTACCAGCTTGTTCAGTAATACCGGGCTTATGCA
>JAUXIH010000084.1 GCA_030621105.1 Dehalococcoidia bacterium
GCAGCAAAAGCTGCCGTCAACCGACCGTTTCAGCGTTACTTTCAGACGCTAGCTTACCTAACTGGATATCTCTCCAGAACAAAGCAAACGCTCCAGGCAACCTACACTCCTGGTCACAATGGCTCCAGTCAGAAGTTCCACCAATTCCATGCACGATTTTGACAAAGCTGATTTTTGGGCCTAGAATAGATACGATTTTGGCGGGTGTAACTCAGCGGTAGAGTGCTTGCTTCCCAAGCAAGACGTCGTGGGTTCGAATCCCATCACCCGCTCTCAGATATAATAATAAATGGTGAGCTATGCGAATAAAACTCAAAGCTGAGCAGCTAAATACGCTAGCCCAGAAACTTCCCTTTGAGGTAATACTGGAGCATCCCAGAGATGTCAGAGGTCTACTAGAGATTCTAGGACGTGATATGCCCTGGGATGAGACCGGACTCAGCAAATTTAGCGACCCGCCCCAGAGACCAAACAGGGTAACCTTTTCTGTAGAAGCCACCAAAGACGGCTACATCTGTGATATTCATCCAGCACTCGCTCACTACCTCCACACCCTCCTTGCCCCAACCACATCCACTTGATTTAAGATATCTATTACCCTATATTACAGTTCCGTCATCGATGGCGTTACCCTTGAAAACCTCACAAAGGTAAATTGACGCTGCTAAACCCAAATTGCTATAATCCACAAAGGGCCGTTAGCTCAGTTGGTAGAGCACCTGACTTTTAATCAGGGTGTCACAGGTTCGATTCCTGTACGGCCTACCATCTATTTTCTCCCCTGTTGCCGACATTTTGCCGACATTTTCGTCTTCTTCTAATTTTGGTAGTAGAATATCGAGGCGTTCGGCGGCTGCCTTTTGTAAACCGGGTACCGTGTGAGAGTAAATATCGAGGGTAGTGGCAATAGTGCTGTGCCCCAGCCTTTCTTGAACTATCCTCGGGTGTACTCCTGCTTTCAAAAGCATAGTGGCGTGAATATGGCGCAAGTCATGCAGTCGAAGACTAGGCATACTGGCTCGCGCCGCAACTTTAGCAAAGGTGTGGGTTACCGTGTTCGGATTAAGTGGGCTGCCATCTACATGAGAAAATACGAAATCGTCCTCAGTTAAACTTTTGCCCAGCATTAATCGTTGGATTTCCTGATCAGTTCTGTGCTGGCGCAGTAGCGATACCAAGGATAATGGTAAGTCGACAGGGCGCCGGCTACGGGAGGTCTTGGGCTCTTTGATAATAATTGTGCCATCATCAAGCCTATGAAGGCTGTGAGATACATACATGCGGGCCAACTCAAGGTCCACATCTTTCCATTTCAACGCTAATAGCTCGCTTCTGCGTAAACCTGTGAGAAGTAACGTGTGGTAGTAGAGGTAATAGCTGCTTCCTCGTATAGCACTTAGCAGTTTACGGAGCTCATCGGGACCAATAGCAGGAATATCCGTATGCTGTGGTTTAGGTGGACTCACCGCCTTACATGGATTTACTGCAATCAGCCCCATTTTTATAGCATCACTCAGGGCTTTGCTCAAAATAGAATAGTGATAATGTACAGTCCGATGGCTGAGCCCACCGCTTCTTAGCTTGCGCCCTTCTGACAACGCCTTAGCAATGTACTCCTGGATATGATGAGGGCGTAATTCACCAAGCCTTATTCCTCCTAAGTGGGGAATAACATAGTTATTTAGTTCATGTTTATAGCTTTCTCTGGTCTTTGGCGCTAGATTACTTGCCGCGTAGCCCTCGAGCCATTGCTGTAACCAGTGAGCCACCGTTAGCTGCTTTGGCTGCTTAATGTAGGTACCCCTGTCAATATTAAGTAGCAATTCAGCCAGCTGATGTTGTGCATCCTTCCTAATGCCCTTAATAGTTTCAAAGTGCCGTACACGCCTCCCTGTTACTTGGTCCCTACCAATATCAATTGTAATCTCCCACCTACCTTTGGACCGTTGACGAATATATCCTTTCACAACTAAACTCCTTCCCGAGACCATACAACTGGCATTGCAGGCAGGTCAGGCTTACGCTACCGCCCATCCAAATATTTCTGCAGGAATCGCTTAAACTTCTCACCACCTAGGGTAGTTTCCACAATAGAAAAAAACCACCTCCAGCCCGCGTATTCTATATCATCACCAGCATCCCTAGCTTTCCACAAGCGAGGCAAGAGATCTTCGGCTACGCTTGTCAGTGCTTGTGCCTTAATAGCTTCCGCTTCCTTCTTGGCCTTCTCCTTAAGTACGCGGTTGAGGGTATCACGGCCTGCCCCTTTCTCCCACTTTTGCATCGCCCTTACCGTAGGAGGCTTAATATTAAACTTCTCCTCGATAGCGCGTCTAATCTCACCCCATCCCCTCCCCTCACTCCGGCTATCAAGAGCAAATAACTTTATCTCGAAGTTAAATCCCATTAGTTCGTCTCCTTTCGCATATAGTCCTATTGCCTTCCATTAAGATATGTGATAAAATAAGAAGCTATGGTAATAAAGCTGACCAGTTAGCTACGAAATTATTATACCATCTTTTTTCGTGGTTGTCAAGTGATTTCAACAATTAATAAAAATCAAGCCTGATCAAGCCCGATAATGGAGCAGAAAGATAACTTGAACTTACCTGAACCGTTGTGCATCAGCGTTCCCGCTGCCGCAAGACTGCTCGGGGTATCACGAAACACGGGTTACGAGATGGTACGACTAGGGCAACTTCCGGTGCTGAAATGTGGGCAGCGAAGATTGGTGGTTCCCAAGGCTGCACTTAAAAGAATGCTGGAGGAGGCCAGTGGCACGCTGTAATACCATAGGGGAAATCGGGCGGAAAAGTTATGGCTTGGGATGGGCTTACGTTATAAACTTGCTTATAGGAGCTACCCCGGGTCACCCGCCCCCCAGCTCAGTGGGAGTATGTAAATAGATCCGCCCAGTATGGTATACAGGCATCGTATACAGCTATGGTATACAGGAGGGTATACACAATAACATGACAACAGCCAGGCAGCGATACGAGGCGAAGACAAAGGTAGTGACCTTTAGGGTCCGCCTAGGGGTATTTGACCAGGTGGAAGAGATCAAGGCGAGAACCGGGCTTTCCAATGCCGACTTGATAAAGCTGGGAGCTGGAATCGCTGAGGAGGAAATAAGGAACAAGCTAGGCCAAATAAGCGGTCTTGAGGCTAAGCTGGCCAATCTCCGCCGAGCCATTGATGACGAGGAGCGGAGACTTAATGAGGAGAGACAGCGCCAGCGGGAGGAGATTGAGAAAGAGATAAAAGCCTTCAAGCTGTTTTCTGCTGGCTGGGGAGTAGACGAGACAGCTTTCAGGCTGGGCATTTCCAAGGCAATAGCGGGGAAGTTCTTTGAGGAATGGGCAGGGATGGTAGGAGATAAGGAAGCTGCCAAGCAGGAACTCCTCCGGGGTTACCTCAAAAAGCACCTAGCAAAGCTTAAAAGCCGAAGGGTATGGATAAATCTCTTGCCCAGCTACACACAAAAAAATCGGGAAGAACTGGAAGAACAAATTGATTATTACGGATATCTGCTAAGCCACCCGTCGGAAATCAATGAGGAGTGGGTAGAGTTTCTCATTGCCGAATACTCCGGAAAGTAGTTGTCCATCAACTGCTAATATAAAACGGCTATTATGGCAACTGGGAGGGAAATGCCTTGAGACATTGCTACTCAGAGGTTACAAGCGCTGTATTCGGGAGAAGTAGCTGATGACAGTGCGACTGCGTCCTTCTAAGGGCGGGAGATCAGGGCAAAACATAAGTATATGACAGGCCATAGGCCTGGAAGACCTAGGAAAACCAAGCCCCGATCATAACCTTAATATTCTCCTCAGGCTTCACTAAAGCCTCAAAACAGCCCCTTAATCCTTTTGCGTGACCAATAATCTTTTCTATTAATAACCACTAAGACACCTCAATTTTGCCACCTCAGAGGTTTTTCCTCTAACCAAAGTAATAACCTTCACCGCCGATTGAGCATCTTTCCTTTTATTTCATATAAGCCTTCCCCCTCTGGGAGAGATGATTATGAAGGTTCATTTACTTATTTAACTTAATATTCTTTTGTGCAAAGCTATAATTGCAAGATTGCAAAAGCACCTTAAAAACTGAATAGAGTTAAAGCCAAAGCTGAACGCTTGCCCAGTCTAGGGCAAATAAAATGCCCTAGCCAGTAGTAGCTAGCTAGGGCAAATCTAACAAAGAGGGGGCATCCCACAATGCTAGACTGGAGCAAGTATAGCGCAGTAGCCGACAGGTATCAACGCAAGGCAAAGTGGCAGGACACAGAGGACTTAAACCACAGCATCATATTAAGCCTTGCTCAAGCCCAAACTAGGCTGGACAACAACGGTGGTGGGAAGCTATCTGACATAGCTATGTTAAGGATAGCCTCTTGTCGGGTAGCCGACTACTGGAGAACCGAATACCGCATCAATAGGGTTATAAGCCTCAATTCAGAGCTAGCCGATGATGACGGTAATACCACAGAGCTAATTGACACGCTAGCCGATGACAAGGCAATTGACCTTGAGTGTTGGCTAGACGATAGGACTTGGCTTCTAGGTTGCCCAAAGCGGTTGATAATCATAGCTGGCAAAAAAGCCAAAGGCAAGACACTGACTCAATATGAGAGGCTTTACCTATACCGATTTAGACAAAAAGAGCAAAAACCCTTAATTTAAGGTGCCTTTTTGCCCCCCTAAAACGATTATATATAGTGGAAGCTCCGATTAGGCTAGCGAGCCGCAGCTAATCGAGAGTTTACTACTAAGCGAACCGATAGCCTAGCCCGACTATCGGCTAGTCAATAAGGGGGTGTTCAGATAGAACAACTGAATATTGAGGGCAAGCGTTCTGGTAATGGCTTTATAGCTCATAGAGCTATACTGGTAAACGCCTT
>JAUXIH010000111.1 GCA_030621105.1 Dehalococcoidia bacterium
CAGGCCGAATTATCCTGTCTGCAGGATAGCTATGACAGCCTGGCCAGCGGTTATGTATATCGGAATCCTGCCTATGAAGAGATGAAATCCTTTATTGCCACGGATCATACAAATTTGAATGAATATAAAGTTGGGAAGTATACCTGCCTGGATTATGCCAGTGATGTCAAGCAAAATGCCATGGGGCAGAATTTTCGCTGTGCCCTGGTCGAGATTGAATTTCCTGGTGGGGCTCATGCCCTGGTAGCATTTGACACCACTGACCATGGAAGGATTTACATAGAGCCTCAGAATGACAAAGAGGCGCAGGTGTTCATTGGTGAGAAATACTGGGAGCAGTGGTCAGGTTATTACTCTTCTTATGATGATACTATAGAGCGGATCCGGGTTATCTGGTAGATAGTGATGAAGAGAACTGGATTTATATTATTAGCTTTGCTGATTGGCCTGGCATTATTGCTGCTGGTGATGGGTTGCCAGCCCCAGCAGCTTTCTTCCCAGCAGGAAGCGTTTGACCTCTGGGGCGCTAACCCTATCACCCTGGACCCGGCAATCTCCGGAGAAAGCACTTCTCATGCCTATATCATGCAGATATTCAGCGGGCTGGTCCGGTTAAACGAAGAGATGGAAGTGGTGCCTGATATTGCCCAGAGCTGGGAAATAAGCCAGGATGGCATGACATATACCTTTTACCTGCGTCATGGCGTGAAGTTCCACGAAGGTCGCGAGGTAAAGGCGGCCGACTTCAAGTATTCCTGGGAGCGAGCCTGCCATCCGCAGTTGGCTTCACGGACAGCAGCAATGTACCTGGGAGATATTCTTGGTGCCCGGGAAATGCTGGCAGGCGAGGCGGAAAGTTTATCCGGTGTTGAGGTTATAGATAATTACACCCTACGGGTCACCATCGAGGCTCCCCGGGCATATTTTCTCTCCAAGCTCACCTATCCCACGGCATTTGTAGTCAACCAGGATAATGTCGATGCCGGGGGTTGGTGGTGGTATGCTCCTGATGGCACGGGACCCTTTCAGCTTGGCGAATGGCAACATGGCCAGCAGCTAATCCTGGAGCGAAACGAACTGTATTATGGAGAGAAGCCCCTGCTGGATAAGGTTGTCTTTCACCTGAGTGGCAACGCCAGGGCGATGTATGAGAAAGGGCAGCTTGACATTCTTCCGGTCTCGATATACTACATCGATGAACTCCGGGATAAAGACAGTCCTCTTCACGACCAGCTAGCTGTCTTTCCTGAGCTGAGCCTTTATTATATTGGGTTTGATACTACGGCGCCGCCATTTGATGATGTCAATGTTCGCCGTGCCTTCTCTTATGCCATAGATAAGGGGGCTGTCATTAATTCTACGGTGAAGTCCATGGTCCAGGAAGCCGGCGGCATTTTGCCTCCGGGCATGCCGGGATATAATGATAACCTTGAGGCACTGGAATATAACGTCACCATGGCCCGGGCATGCCTTGCTGACTCCGGGTATGGAGATGCTGCCAGCTTGCCACTCATCACCCTCACCACCTCGGGATATGGCAATACTATTACTGCCTCCCTGGGAGCCGTAATTCAGCAGTGGCGGGAGAACCTTGGTGTTGAAGTCCGGGTAAGACAGGTGGAGCCGGGCAATTTTCTCTATCACCTGTCCCAGGAGAAGGATGAAATGTTTATACTGGGCTGGATAGCTGATTATCCCGACCCCGATAATTTTCTCGATGCCCTGTTTCACTCGGGGAGCGAGAACAACATTTTTGGTTATAACAACTCACATCTGGATGCCCTGCTGGATGAATCTGCCGTGGAACAGGATGAAGCCGCCAGGATTGCCATGTATCGCCAGGCGGAGCAAGAGGTGGTGGAGCAGGCTCCCTGTTTGCCTTTATGGTTCGGCACCAACTATCTCCTGGTCAAGCCCTATGTCAAGGACTTTCAAATGAATCCCCTGGGAGTTCCCAACCTGAGCCGGGTATACCTCGAGCACTGATTGTCACGAGGATGGAGAACCCTTGCCGATGGTGCGTTTCCAGGCCTTCTCCAGCTGGAGCTTCATCCGTGATTTATCCTCTGATTCTGCGTCTATGATGACATCAGCGTGCCTCAGCTTTTCTTCCAGGGGCAATTGAGATTTAAGACGGCTAGTTGCCTCCTCGCGGGAGAAGCCGGAGCGCTTTATCATGCGCTTGATGGAAGTGTTCTCGGAGGCACTGATTACCCATACCTGGTCCACCATGCCGGTCCATTTCGTTTCGATAAGCAGGGGAATCTCCACCACGACTGCCGGGCATCCCGCATGGCGATATTTCTCTATTCTTTCCTGTATTGCCTGTTGTATGTGGGGATGGGTGATTTTGTCCAGCTTTTTACGCGCCCCAGGCTGATTGAATATTATTTTTCCCAGCCTGGCCCGGTCGATCTGCTCATTCTCCCCCAGCATCCCCCTCCCCCAGGTCTGGATTATTTTCTGCCACACCTCGGTGCCCGACTGCAACTGCTCGTGCCCGATCTTGTCGGCTTCGATTATGGCTGCTCCCATATCGGCCAGCATCTGCAGTGCCGTGCTCTTGCCGGAAGCCATGTTTCCCGTGAGACCTATTACCACCATTTCATTACTGTCGGTAAAAACCCGGGAGTATTATACCAGAGCTTGTTTACCGGGAGCGCGTGGGGTATAACCTGCATCTGGCAGGCAGGGTTCAGACGGGTGTCCCTGGTGCTATAATGAATTTGTCTATGGAAAAAGAAGCCATGCTGTATGACACCTTGCCTGGTGGCAGGGTGAGGTGCAATATCTGCCAGTGGAGGTGTGTAATCAACCCCGGCAAGATGGGCGCCTGTCGCATGCGCGTTAACCGTGGCGGCAAGCTATATACCATGAACTATGGCGAGGTGTCCTCGATAGCGGTGGATCACATAGAGAAAAAGCCGGTGTTCCATTTCTATCCCGGCAGCTATGCCCTTTCCCTGGGTGGGTGGGGGTGTAACTTCCATTGCCGGGATTGCCAGAACTGGGAGATTGCCTGCGTGGATATTCCTGGGACCTCGCGATATATATCCCCGGAGAGACAGGTGGAGCTGGCACGTGAGAATGGCTGTCGTGGCGTCGCCTGGACCTACAATGAGCCTACCGTGTGGTGGGAATACACGCTGGATTCTGCCCGGCTGGCCAGGGAAAACGGCTTATATACCGTGTATGTTACCAATGGCTATATTACTCCTGAGGCCCTGGATGCCATCGGCCCGTACCTGGATGTGTTTAGAGTGGACATCAAGGGATTTAGCGATAAGTTTTACCGGGACCTGGCCAACATCTCTCACTGGGAAGGAATTCTGGATGTGACCAGGCGCGCCCAGGAAAAGTGGCACATGCATGTCGAGGTGGTCACCAATATCGTTCCCACCATGAATGATGATGATGAGCAGCTTCGTGGCATTGCTGCCTGGACCAGGGATAACCTGGGAGAGCTGACCCCGTGGCATGTGACCCGTTTCTATCCGGCATATAAGCTAAAACACCTGCCCCCCACGCCCGTCGCCACGCTGGAGAAGGCCTATCGCATTGGCCAAGAAGCTGGACTGAAGTTTGTCTATCTGGGTAATGTTCCCGGGCATGACTATGAAAACACCAGATGCTACTCCTGTGGCAGAACCATCGTGCATCGCGTGGGCTACGAGACTGATGTCCGGGGACTCGACGGCTCAAAGTGCCGTTTTTGTGGAGCAGAGCTTAATTTTAGGACAAGCAGGGAGGCATCTTAAGAATGGCTATGAAACAGGAAACTCATCCCATCGTAAAACTGGCGCGAGATACAGTAGAGAACTATATTCGAACCGGGAAGGCACCTCAGCCGGGGGAACTGACTCCCGAGATGCGCAAGAAAGCCGGCGTGTTCGTTTCCATACATGAGCATGGC